>CALKXE010000140.1 GCA_938003955.1 uncultured Saprospiraceae bacterium
ACTGATTAGACAGGCTCCTGCATATTCTTTCCATAAAGCATCCAATGAGTCGCTACTACTTATTCTTCCATCTCTGAAACCTAATATTCCTTCTCCATCTGGAAATGGTTTTGGAGGAGGAATATCATTAAAACCTGACCAACCGCATAAGTGAATAAAATCTGTTGTAGGAGCTGAAGCTTGGATCCAATCCGAAGCGCAATAGATTTGACCTCTGTCATCCGGACAGCAATTCATTTCTTCAAAAGAAGGATTCGGAATTAGAGAAACAGAAGAGGATAGCTGGCAATCACAATCACTATCATTTAAATCTATTAAGTTGTCACCATCATCATCTATTCCATTGTCACATATTTCTACTTGCCCAATCAATGAGCAGTGCATTATTATGCTGAATATAAAAATATGTCTGATCTTAGCCATTTATGTAATATTACTTTAGCCTTATCAAATATAACATTGTTCGTTTTGCTTTTCGCATATGCATCTAATAGAAAAACGTCTATTTTTCATGTCCCTAATTGGGTGAATATTCTTGATTATCTCTATTTAGATCAAAGGATTAATATAAGTATATATTCCAAATACTTAAAGTCAAAAGAAAATTTATTCGATCTGAAAATTAGTCAATTCTGGCTTCCTGTGCTGAATCTTTTTTAGAACGATATTTCATAGTTAAGAAATCAATTAAAAATAGCCACCCTATAAAAGGAACTAACCAAATTGTTCTGGCTGCAAAACGATCTGCTACAACTACTAAGGATGAATTTATAAAGCAATTTACTATTATTGAAATCAACAACAAAATAGAAATTTTTCTTAGCGGTGAATATAATTTATGAATTATCGGGATGAGAAAAATGAGCAAAAACCCTAGGACTACTAATATTTGGAATATCATATTGATACCTATAAAGTGTTTCGCAAGTTTTCCTTCATATTGAAACGAAGTGAGGTACGTTCTATAGTCATTGGGGAAATTTTTCTTTATTCTTTGAAAAAGTAATGTTTCTTTTCCGAACGATCCATTCCCGTCTCCTACATCGAATGAAATGAGTTGTTTTGATGTGTTTTTTATCGATTCTCTGATGTGTCGAACAATATAATGAGGCGTTGTTATTGTTCCCAAAATAATATCATTGAAGTCTTCTTTAGAACCTCTCCAACTTTCATATCGGGTATATAAAGGAGATGATTCTTGCCAAAGAAAATCATTGGTATTATTGGGAATACTATCAATACAATCACATAATTTGTATTTTTTTTCTGGACAATTTTCTATCAAGTAATCTTGTAAAATCCCATTTCCAGCCATTCTCCCTGTAAAGAACACATGTTTTGATTTAGACAATGTAGAGCCCATAAATAGCGTCGAAAACACAATAAGAGCTAATAATATAAGGCTATGTCTAAGGTTTATTTTAAACTGTTTTCGCCAAAACTTGTATAGTAGGATTGAACACAAAACTACAATCATATTAATAGCTAAATGTGACATATGCATTGTATTGCTAAAGAAAAACAAGACAAACAGCCCTATTATTGAAAGTCGAGATATTTTATCATTATAGATTAAATGTATGATCGACAAAGTGCAAATTGAAGTGAATACGTCAGCAAGTATTTGTCCTGACACAAATGGTAAAGCAGTAAAAAATGAAAGCATTACAATCACTATAAAATATGAACGGTTTAAATCCGATCGCGTAAAATCTCTAATGGTAATAAAAAGCAAACTTGCTACTATTAGGTTTTGAATAAAAATAGTGCTCCAAAGAGAAATGCCATTGAAACTTGTCAATCGAATAAATAAACCATACATCATAGGACGATCAACTGGTGTTTCTAAAGTAAACCCCGAAGCAATGTAAGTTGATGTGTCCGAATATAGTATTGGAAACCCATTCCAAATAGCACCAGAAAGAAGGAGTATGGCACCAAAGGTTATCAATAGAATATCTTGAAGTTGTTTTGGGTTTATTATCATGTAGCTGCAATTTCATCTCAAATATATACATTTCTTTAGCATGATAATTGAACAGCCACTGCGATACTCGACGGGCCTTAGTGAGGCATGATATATATATACTAACGTCGGATGATAATGAGAGTATGACCAAAGGGAATATTCTCTGTTATCTAATATTATGTACTGGCCGTTTTTCTTTAATATTTGGTGTAATTTGATTTTTTGAAACCTTCAAATTTATTTTGAATTCTAATGTGCGCCAACATATCATTTTTATGTATCATTTCTTTGTCTATAAGATTTAATTTAACCGCTTTCTTTAGATATTCAAATCCCTTATTTGTTCTTTCTTGCTATGACTTTCTTTATAAAACTTCTCTTTTCTATCTTAAACTACTCCCTCCTCTATCACTTCATCTCAATCAATGCCGTCCAAACACTCAATGTTCCTTTATCCAACCTAGTCCATATGGGTCTGATTATACCATTGTGTGCGCTTATATCATTATAATCGCCAAAGAATACGTTATCATTCGGTAAGAAAGATGATTCACTAACTTTCTGATTGACAAAGGTCTCTCCGCCATCTGTAGAGTATGCGATGTATACATCTGTGTTATTGTCCGTATGAGCTCTACGATCGTAGAACACGATATAGATATAACCCGTCATTGGATCAATATCCATCCACGAGAAAAACTGATGTTTTCCTGGAGCATCATCGTTTACTCTTTTTCTATCTGTCCATGTTTTTCCTCCATCAACAGATTTTACCAGCCAGATATCGGTGTCATCCGCTCCGTTCTTCTGATCACTCCAGTTCATGTATAGTGTGCCATCATGTTTACTACCTGATCTATCTATTCCTAAGATTGGCATTCCGTTGCATCTATTGATTCCAGGGATATCCAATGTCCATCCACCAAATTGCTCGGCAACAAGGATATCATTAGGCAACCAAGTACGACCATCGTCTGTAGATTTATCAAGGTAGATTTTGTCACCATGTGCCCAAGTGACATATATGTTTCCATCTTTATCTCTGACGGGAACTGCGCCCTCTGTCGTATCATCATCATCTATGCAGTCTCCATCTACATCTGAGATATCAACTGGTGGACTCCATGTTTTCGCGCCATCTTTACTCTGAGAAAATAAGATTCTCGATTTATCCTCAGGTTCTTTACTAGAGTACTTGTCAAATTCAGTCCAAGACATGAGTATCGTTCCATCTTCAGGATCGATGTATAGCCATTGTTTGTCTTGATCTTTTGTACGATCATTCGAAGGTGCTGTGCCATCGTTGAATGTCTGACCTTCATCTGTAGATGTTTGCACAACTATCCGATCTAAGAACTCAACACTAGCGTATGCTTTTCCTTTTGGATTTGAAAGATGTGAATAATAGACGTTTCCTTTTGGGCCGATTCTTACTACTGGATCTCCATAAACTCCTAGACTTGATTTTAATTTATCACTTGTCCACGTTTTGCCACCATCATTTGATATATGGATACGGTTCAAAATTGATCCTGCCACTATATTTTGCGGATTTGCCGGATTGATACAGATAGAAGGTTCGCACGGACCAAGGCCGTTTTTGCCCGAAGCTATCATTATGTTTTCAGGAGTTTCCGTAGATATTTTTAATATTTTATCGGCGACCTTCTTATTACAATTTGTCAGTGTGAGTGCGATCAATATTACAAATGACACTTGACATATGATTTCTACTATATTTTTCATTTACTATACTTATTGGTAAATGAAAGTATAAATATTTTAGCTGGTATTCAATTATATCCAAAAGGTTATCAATATATCAACCTTAATTCTACTTAACCGCAGTAAAATCTTATCCAAAAGGTTTTCTCTGCTTCAAGTGTCATCGGACTGCTTTCACAATATTCACAACAAACTTCGACAGATCTTCTATCAAATCACATCGCAGAACAATCTCTTCTTGATTGCCTTTACACACAAACTCATTTAATATAGGATTCAGTTGGCGCAGGATCGAAATGATAAATAACTTCATAAACCCATCACTTACATTTCCGTACTTTACAACCTGAGCAAACGTACAGGATATTATGGCATAATCTACCTCGACGTATCTAGCTAATTTTTCTTTATCTTCTAGATATGGGATGAGATTTTCGTTTTTCAGCTGAGTTACTTCTATTAAGCTATCTACTAAATCCAATTTTTGTAAAATTCCTCGAAAAGCATCTTTTTCAGCGCCTACTCCAGTCGACTTCTCTATAAACAAATGAAATGCCTCATAGGATGTTCCACTTCTTACAGGACTATACGGATCAGTTACATTCCAGAATCTATCTTCGCCGAATGCGATTCTAGCATTCATATGTATTTGAACATCGTACTTGTCTGTAAGATTTTGCTCGAATGCTTCTAAAAGTGATGTTGTTTGCATAAATGCAGAATATGTTTTTGATTAATACTAAAGTGATATGATATTATACTAGCTAGACAAATCTCTTGTGCCAGCTTTCATCTAAAGGTCTGATCCATTTTGTCAAGAATTCACCTTTGGTTTTCACTAAATTATTGAAGAAAAAAGTAGAATCCGAAACTTTACCCTCAGAGTACGCAGTAGGTAGATTATTATGATGTAGCGTGTGGATTTCCTCCTCTTCATCCATATAAACATACGTCATCCTGTCAAAGAAGTCTTTATTCATCTTCTTCCCAAGAGCTTCTACAAAACGAACTGAAGTATCAATACTACAGCCACTTGCTTGTGCTTTAGATTCATCCACAAAAAATGCTAAAAAACGCTTATGGAATATATTTCCATAACAATCCAATTCCGCAGAGTGTGCAGTCCATTCACTGAGAAAGTTAAAAATATCTTCTCTTGCATCATCCAATTCATCATACGTGAATTCTTTATCGGATTGGTAAATCCAAACTTTAGATGAGTTGTCTAGGGCTATAAGGTCTAGGATCATTGGTGTGTAATTTCTTTTAAAAACGAAATTGTTTGATTCGTTGATTTGCTTGATTTGTTGAATCGTTTTATGGTGCTGAACGATTTTGGTGTTGAACGTTTTGGGCGTTGATTTTACTTTGCGGTTATTTCACCCCTTACCTCTGTCTCATTGCTGTACAACTACATTATTGATCGTTCATATATGGAACGCTTTTGCCCTCTACTCAGGGGAATATTTAGGCATGGATTGGGCTGTACACCTAGCCTACTTTTATAATCCTTTGGCTTGCACTATTAGCTCGCTCAAGTCATGGACCATCACATCATCTTGCTTTTCTTTGGCTTTCATACCGTCTGATAGCATGGTGATGCAGAATGGACAATTGGCTGCCACTATTGATGCTCCCGTTTTTAGAATTTCTTCCGTACGTTCAATATTGATACGTTTGTCGCCCGGCTCGTTTTCTTTGAACATCTGTGCACCACCAGCTCCACAACAAAGACCATTGGTCTTACATCTTTTCATCTCTACTAACTCCCCATCAAGTGCGGCAATCAGTTCTCTTGGCGCTTCGTATATCCCGTTCACTCTTCCTAGGTAACAAGAATCATGATAGGTGATTTTCTTTCCTTTGAATTCCCCACCCTCGATCGTCAGTCTGCCTTCCTTTAGAAGATCATTCATGTATTGCGTGTGATGGATCACATTATACTCACCTCCCAATGCAGGATATTCATTCTTTAATGTGTTGAAACAATGAGGACATGCAGTAACGATGTCTTTCACTTTATACATATTCAACATTTCGATATTCTGAAGTGCTGTCATCTGAAACACAAATTCATTTCCCGCTCTTCTTGCCGGATCTCCTGTGCAGCTCTCTTCATTACCTAGTATTGCAAAATCAACACCAGACGCAGTCAATATCTTAGCAAAAGCCTTGGTTACCTTCTGAGCACGCGCATCAAAACTTCCTGCACAACCAACCCAAAATAGGACTTCTGGAGTTTTACCTTCTGCCGAATAATCGGCCATTGTATTTATTTTAATCTTCATTATTTTCTAAAATTTAGATCGCTTCGCTCATCGACAATTTAGATCGCGTTGCTTTTCGACTTTTAGACAAAGAGTAGCTTGCATATCAAACCCAACATGCATTATCAATTGTCAATTATCCATTATCAATTTCCTTCCTCATTCATTTCCTTTGCCCACTGATCTCTGTCATCTGGCACTTGCCACACTGCTCCTCCGTTCTCTATACTTGTGAACATCGGCAACCAATCACTAGGACCTGCAGATTCCGTAAGCACTTCATACCTTCTCATTTTGAGTATTGGCTCTAATGGATTAATGGTTACTGGACAAGCCTCTACACATGCATTACAAGTAGTACAAGCATGAATCTCCTCTCTTGTTATATAATCAAAAAGTGATTTTCCATCATAATAGTTATCTACAGTCAATGGTTCATTCGCAGCTCTTCCTTCTTCCGAAATAAATTTCCGCGCCCCTGTATCAAGATTATTCCCAATCTCAGTTGCTCTATCTCTAATATCCATCATCACTTTACGAGGAGATAATTTCTTACCAGTAATATTTGCAGGACATACATCCGTGCATCTACCACACTCCGTACATGAGTATGCGTCCATGATGTTTTTCCAAGAAAGGTCAAAAATATCTTTTGCTCCGAATTCTGGAAAGTCAGCATTTGGATCCATTTCCTGCTCTGGAATAAGTCCCATCATACTTTTCACCTCATTCATAATATCAGGCATATTTTCCATTTCCCCTCTTGAGTTTATCTTAGAATACCAGATGTTGGGAAATGCCAAAAATATATGCAAATGCTTAGATACAGGCAAGTAATTGATAAATAACAGTACAGTAAAGAGGTGTAACCACCAACCCGTTCTTTCTATTAATTGTAATGTATTAAGTCCTAAATCACCAAAAAGTAATGGACCATTGATACTACTAATCGGTAAGAAACCAGATGACGGGTAATGCGCAGGATCAAGTTGTTGTAATACTACATCCGCTCCATTCATCATGAATATTCCTGTCACAAGCGCAATCTCACCAAAAAGAATCAGATTTGCATCTATGGTTGGCCATCCTCCCATTTCTGGTTTTACAAGTCTCGGTATTTTGAGCAGGTTCCTTCTTACGAGAAATATAAATGTTGCAATCAAAGCTAAGAATGACAACACTTCAATAGATCCAATGATCAAAGTATAGAGACCACCTAGGTATGGAGCAAAAAATCTGTGCACTCCGAAGAATCCATCGATAAATATCTCAATCAACTCAATCTGAGTAAATAAAAATGCTACATATATAGAGAGGTGTAATACTGCGGGAATCCAACGTTTAAACATTTTCTTCTGCCCAAAAGCAATCAAGAAAAGATTCTTCCATCGTTGACCTTCGTCACCTGAGATGTCCTCGTCTTTACCGAGATTTATATTTCTGTACACCTTCTTGTAGTTCTTAGCCGCTATTGAAAATGCAACGACTACAACAAGAGTAAATATTATTTGTCCTATGCTCATTTGTCTTATTAATGATCTGTCGTAAAAGTAGGTTTTTTTTAGAACATCTTTGACTGATATTTTGATGTTGAATCAATAAAGTGACCACTTTTATCTTCTAATACCATTTCTGTTTAAATTTGTCACTAACTTTAATGATATAATGCCGAGATGAGAGGGATGGTAAAAGAGATGGTGCAAGAGGTGGTGCAAGAGATGGTACAAGAGATGGCTTTTGAAGAAAACACTCGATTTGAAGAAAACACTCGATTTGTAGAAAACACTCGATGCGCAGCAAACACCCGATATTGAAAGTTGGTTATCAATTTGGCAGAAGGTGCAATAACCAACATCTGAAGTAGTAATCGGTATAATTTAATTCTAAATCCAGATTTCATCAAAAAGCTAATTCCGAATTACATTAGAACTAAGACCAAAAGAAGCAGTTTAAGCGATCATACCTCTATTCTAGAAGTGATTATCTGCTCTTAACTTTTTGATTTAACTTAGAATAACCTCCCCCATTATAAACATTAGCTATTCCATTCTTTTTTAATGTAGATGCTCCCATGCCACTTCTCATCCCACTTTTGCAATAGAGCACAATATCACCGCCCATATTTTGTATTTCATCTAAATTCTTCTTAAGTGCTCCAAGAGGAATGTGTACAGCTCCATCAATCATTCTACTTGCTACTTCTTGCTTTTCTCTAACATCTATAAAGTGCACATTAGAACTTCTTAGAACATCATCGAGTGTCCTCCCATCTCCAGAATCTTGATTGGTGAATTTCTTGATTACAAAATAGATCAAAAATATCCACGGTAGACCATGCATTAGTAAATCTCCATAATCTGCAAGTGCCATTCCTTCGCCACCTCCCATGATCCATCTAACCTTACCAAAAAGATGAGGTTCTGGTCGAAAAGGAGCCAATCCTAATGTGAGAGAAGCTATTAGAGCTATTAATATTTTCCTGTTATTCATTTGCAAAATGCTTTTACTTTAATGACAATTTTTAATTGATAGTTGATAATTGATAAAAACTATTTCTTTTCTGTTACTCGTCAAAGTGTATACACAAAAATATTAAATTTTAGGGTTTTATTTGTCACTAGTTACATACTCTAGTATATCTCCGGGTTGGCAATCTAACACCTCACAAATAGCTTGCAAGGTAGAAAACCGAATCGCCTTTGCTTTACCTGTCTTAAGGATAGAAAGATTTGCAGTAGTAATTCCAATTTTCTGTGCCAATTCATTGCTCTTCATTTGCCGTTTGGCGAGCATGATATCTAGATTAATTATAATGCTCATATAGTTAGGTCATTTTCTAATTTCAATTCAATTCCTCTTTTTATCACTTTACTCATAAGAATGAATACCAGTCCTAATATGATCATAAACATAAAGGAGTTGAAAGAATCAAAATCAAGTCCAATAGTCAGTTGTCCACGATAAATCATTCCTATAATAAAATTGAGGCTTGCATTAAATATGGCATAAATGATGATACAATTCCCTGTAAGTCCAAGCGATTTAGTAACTAGGTTATCATAC
>CALKXE010000141.1 GCA_938003955.1 uncultured Saprospiraceae bacterium
GCGGTACATTCAAGTTTACTTTTAATCGAAGAGTAGATAAATAATAAATATCTTCAATGGCTTTAACGGAAATTAAATATTGTCGGTTGATTCTAAAAAAAGAATCAGGGTCAAGCTCGTTTTCAAGCTGGGATAGAGAGAAGTCAACGATGTAAGTTTTATTCTCTATTGTTTGTAAATAACAGGACTTATCTTCTACAAAAAAATATGCAATATCTTTCGTTTCAATTGATTTCAATTTCTTTCCCAATTGAATCAAGAATCGTTTTTTGAATTTTTTTTCGTTGGTTAAAATTTCAATTAGAGATTGATATTGGTTTGTACCTATATTTTTATTAGATAAAAATAAGTTTTTGAATTTCTGAATCGCTTCTTCCAGTTCGCCCTTATCAATAGGCTTTAACAAGTAATCGATACTATTTTGTTTAAATGCTTTTAAGGTATATTGGTCGTAGGCTGTAGTGAAAATAATAGGAATGGTCAATTCGATTTTCTTGAAAATTTGAAAAGCATTGCCATCAGTCAAATGAATATCCATTAAAATCAAATCTGCGTTTAGATCAGGTAATGAATTTATGGCGTCTGCTACCGATTCAATTTTCGCAACTACTTCGATATCAATAGGTATTTCCATGAGCATTCTTTGGATGTTTCTCATCGCAATTGCTTCGTCCTCAATGATGGCAATTCTTATCATAGTATAGGCTTGAGTAAAGGAATAGTCGCAACATATTTACCGTTACGTATTTCAAAATTTGGTTCTTTTGTTCCTAATAATTTCAATCGGTCTTTTAAGTTTTTAATACCTATTCCAGTAGAAGTAGGCGAGTCTGCCCGAGGTCGATAACTATTCTCAATCACTAAATTGTCCTCGACTATTTTGATTTCAATTTCCATAGGAGTGTGAGTACCTAGACTATTGTGTTTAATGGCATTTTCAATCAATAATTCTAAGGACAAAGATGGCAAAAGCCAATCTAATTTCTGTTCCTCCACGTTAATGGAGACCTGTATCTGGTTTTCAAATCTTATTTCTAAAAGATAGATATATGCTTTTGCAAATTCTATTTCCTTAACTAAAGGAGTCACAATTTCCTCATTTTGAAACAGGACGTAGCGGTATATTTCGGATAATTTTTTAATGAATTTATCTGCCTTTTCTAAATCCTCATGCATTAGTCCCGAAAGTACATTCAGGGTATTGAACATAAAGTGTGGTTTCAATTGGTTTTTCAATGCATGTATTTTGGAAAGTGCTTGTTCCTTTTCTAGTTGTTCTTTAGCTAGTTTTTGTTTTTGTTTAGCTTGATTATATACAAACGATTCCTCTACAATGAATAGCATCAGAAAGGTGAAAAAAGATCCTCCCAAAATCGAAAAAGTAAATGCATAAATAGAAAATTCTTTAATCATTTCCCTTCCATGTAGATGGGGTGGATGTTTTATATATCCTAGTTCAATGGCTTCTTTTATCGCCAATTCTTGAACTTGAAAAAACGCTGGTTCTCCTGATGTTTTTAGAATAAGCGATCCTGAAAATAGAAGCAGGACAGAAACTAGTATGGTATATATCATGATTACCCCAAAATCTGCGAATAGCCGTTTGATAACACTTTCCGTCCACGGGATTTTGCGATTAAATTTCTGAATTATTTTTTTCACGTGTCCTTTAAAAATAATAAAACCTAACATCATCAAGATCAGACCCGTAAATTCTTCTACAAGGAAAATTAAACTCATCCAAGGGGTCAATAAATTGTGAATGCTAAAAGAAAAATACAAACAAAAAGTTATGAGTAAATATGTTAGATTTTTTGTCATATTGCTAATGTAAGAAATGTAGTTTGGTTTTTTACTTTAGCTGAATTTTTACTTTCATCGTGAAGTGGGGTATAAGAAATGGTAGGTTTAAAATAAAGGTCATGTCCGGTTAAAACGGACATGACCTTCATAAATATTCTTAGGTTTAATATTCTATACCATTAGTGAGTGTGGGAATGAGTACCATGTCCATGAGAATGTGGCATATTTACTTTATAGTCAAAGTTCATTTCAGATGTCTTGTGGTGGTCGGCCATTGCATAATGCTCAAATAGAGTTTTTGGACCATTTTGATTAATCATAAGTGCAAAAACACCATAATCGCCTTCATTATCTGTCGTAGGATTATTTGGTATTCTTGTAATACTGTGGACGTGATTATAGTCTTCTATGGTATTGGCATTTGCCCCTGTTACTTCTTCTGTATTAAATTCGGCCCACAAGTATGGGTTGAAAATTCTATAATAGAATTCCGAAGTAGTTGATGGAGTTACTCCAGATTCAAACACCCATACAAAGTAAGTATCGTCCATATTCGCTTCGATATCTATCCACCATTCATCAGCAAACGTCGTTGACAGATTATAGACATATTCCTTCATAAGTGTTTCTGCTTTAGCTTGAGAAGTTGCTGACATATCTGAGTATTTCAGACCAGTAGCAAATTCTGAATAGTCGTAATCTCCTCTATAATCATCAGTATCTCCATTCATATCTGGAGGGCCAACTTCTAAGCTTCGCGTGCCTGAATTGGTCACGGATGCAGTAATTTCAGCGGCAGTCATGTTGTCATACAAGTCTATAGCTAGACCTTTTTCATCTGCAAAAATATCAAAAGTCTCACCATTCCAAGTATCTGCCGCTGGCTCTCCACCTAAAAATGCAGGAACAATAGAAACATTATCGCCATGTACCAAGAAATTAACGACACAATGGTGTCCGTCCAATTGGAATCCCCAAGATCCACTAGTCTCTGGGTTACCAAACATATCAATAGAATAGAACTCAGGATTCCAGACTGAACTCATGACATTATTCAACCAGCCTTCAGATAGTTCTGTGATTTCATATATTTTCTGGTACCCATCAGCACTTAAAAACAATTGCATCATTTCTTTAAATGCTATTAATTGGTCAGCAGTCAAATCGCCATAAGTGATTCCATCTCTATTGTCATTATTAGCTGGTGTATTGTGCCATATATAGAATCGCTCATCATCCAAGCAAACAGAAGCTTGACTTAGTAATGTTGATGAAAGTGAGCTTCTGAAATTTACCATAGCTTGTCTCATAGCTTCAACCTCAGTATTGGTCGATTGTGATTCTTCACCTGTCGTATTACACGCGGAAGATACGCTGCCAGTATCGTCTGTGTCGGTATTGTCGGCAACATAACCGCTTGGTTGTTCACAAGCTGATTCGCTTACGTCAGGATTACCAAGTCCATCTCCATCTGCGTCTTCGTACCAAGTTGTCTCAGTACAGGAATCATCATTCTTGCAAGATGATGTCAGAGTGATGGATAATACTAGAATAAAAAAAAAGAATTTTTTCATGTTTATAAATAATTATTTTATGAATAATCGGAATCTCAATATTGAAATTCCGTTGCAAAAACGAGTCTGTTTATTTTATATTTAATACCATTTAGAAACAAGTTTTTAGATGTTTATAAGGCATAATAGTTTCATGTATCTATAGTGGTAATTCAATTGTCGATATATGTATGTTGCTGTCCTCTCGAGGATTATATGGCTGTTCATGTAATTATTGGTCATAGGTTAACAGTATAATACATAATGCCGTTACCGTTAATGGAAGTAATGGAGAATTGTCGTTAATCAAAATTTTTGATCTTTTGTTAAACACAAATGTTTACCATTTTTCTTACAAAAATCAATGACTACTGCTAACTGGCTTATATTAATGGATGAGTAAAGGAAATCTATGGAAGAGTGATAAAAAACAGAATCAAAAGACAGGAATATATATTGAAATAAAAACTTACTGATAATAATTTAATTGTCTAACAAAAGGAATAATAATTAGTATTATATAAGTCGGACTTAACAATCCTAGAAAGCGTACAAAGAAACACAGAAGGAGTTGGCAAAGAAAAAATAAAAAACTCTAGGGAGCAAGGATAAAAGATAACAACGCAATCGTTCTTTTTATTGATATAGATATGTTTTTTGAGAACAGTTTTATACATTGATTATTGTTAATAAATCAAAGTTCAAAATTATCAATAGTGTATCATATTTTCTTTGTCATCTCAATAGTTAGTACAACGCTTCGAAATAAGCATGAAATTAAAGATATTGCATATTAATATTCTAAAATAACTTCCATATGAACAAATCATTTTTTTATATTTTCTGTTTTGCTGTCTCAATTTGTCTTTTGAGTTCTTGTGGTCAGCCGAATCCTAATATTGACAAAACGGGTGAGGATGAATTAAAAGCGTTGGAGGTTAAAAGAGTAATAGATTTGGATGAGCAGAATTTTCAAGATGTCATCTATGTTCCTATTTATTCTGATATCTACATTGACCAACAGAATCAAAAATCATTGTTAGCAGCTACTTTGAGCATAAGAAATACTAGTTATGGAGATTCTCTTTTCGTTTCTAAAATAGATTATTACAACACAGATGGTAATTTAGTAAGAAGCTACATTGAAAATCCAGTAAGTCTTCCCCCAATGGGAACGTTAAACTATGTAATAGAAAGAGATGATGATACAGGAGGGAGTGGAGCAAATTTCATTGTTGATCTGAGTTCGAAAAATAAAGAGATAAAACCGTTGATCCAAGCTATCATGATTGGACAAAACGGTAACAAAGGTTTTGCTTTTTCAACTGATGGTTATTCTATTAAGTAGAAAAGAAGAATAAGATAAGCCTTCAGTCAAATTGTTGTGATTTTGTAAAACCCTGCAAGCAAATGAAAGTGTTAATTAAATAATTTAAGAATACATTATTATTGTTGTTTTTAATAAAGAGTCCTCGTTTAGTATTGCTCAAATATATCCAAATTTGAGAGTAGAAGAGTTAGACCAATTGTGTTGCAATTTGCCGCATAATACTATTGGTAAATTTCGATACATATTGAATCTTGCAGACGAATGTATGCGCCAGATTCAATATTAATCGGTATTAATTATATTGCTGCAATTAGAGATGTAGATAATGACGATGTGAAATAATTATTAAAATTGCGATAAGATAAAACGTTAGCCAACAATGTATTAACTCTTTTGTCAATCAATTTGTTAATCATTGTCCTTAAGAATTAAGATAGATGAATATAAAATATATAATTAGTGCATTATTGTTATTAATGATTTTGTCATCATGTAAGAATCAATCAAAAGATATAAAGTCATTTCGTGCAATAACATTAGGCGGAGCAAATATCCATGGGGACTTGTTTAAGAAAAAGTACACTAAACCAAATGATTCAAGCATAAGATATAAAAAATGGAAAGGATATGAGGTGAGCTCCAACGATGATATTGAGAATTTGCTCAGGTCAAATCCGGAATGTAAAGCGATAAGAATAATGTACAGAAATGGTGATACGCTCAACAATTTTGAGTTGACAAAAGAAATAGGAGAATTTCACCATTTACAGTTTCTTGAAATTCACTCAAACAGAATTACAAAATATCCGAAAGAAATAGAAAAGCTTACTGAACTAGAAGAAATTGTTTTTCAGGTGGGAAAGAAGGAAGAAATTGAACTTGACTTTTCAAAATTTTTAAAACTTAAACATTTAACTATTCACTTTGCAGACGATATTAAAAAGTTTCCAAATTCTATTTTTAAAAGTACAAATTTAGAAACCTTAAAGTTATTTAGATTCTTTTTGCAAGAGGGGAATGTTCTTAATGGTATAGAAAATCTAAGCAAGTTAAAGGAACTTTATTTATGGGATTCAAATTTAATATTGCCGGAGAATGCTGAATATAAGTTTGACATACTTGAAACACTAATTATTGATAGAATGAGAGCTCCATTGCCTGATTACTTTTATCAAAGCAATTCTATACGAACGTTGGGACTAATTTCTATGTTTGACACCTTGAATTTAGATGAAATATCCAAAATGAAAAATCTTGAATGTGTAAGTCTTTCATATCAAAATAAATTTCTTGGAGAATTGTCTTTACCCAAGTTAGAGCATCTTAACATCACAGATTTTAGGGGAGATGAAATAAAAACTAAATTTAAAAATTTGCCTGCATTATCGAGTCTTATCATTTGGGGATGTCTTAACCTGACAAGAGTCAGTAAAATTGAAGGTGGGAATTTGAGATCCATTGTTATCGCAAACAATCCTAAGCTAAAAACACTAAATTTCAATTCTAAGAAACTGGAGAATTTAGAAGAAGTAATTATAAGATCAAATGAATCCTTAGAAAATAAACCAAGTAAGATAAATGACATATTTGTGAGAAGAACTAGTAAATGGTAGTATGTGTTTTTAAGAATGTTGAATACATCTCTTTTTGTATGGCTTTGGGCTTGTTGTTTCATTAGATCAGTTTTACACAAATTGTATTTAGATAAAATCCATTTATACATGGACTAATAACTCATTCTTGGATTTTAAAAAGTTTATATGTAGCTTTCATCATTAAAGATAGATGCATATGAACATAAGAAATACACTATTTCTCTTATCAATAGGGGGACTTTTAGTAACACTATTGAATAGTTGTGGTAACGCAAAAAAGGAGTCAAAGAATCAAGCTGAAATTGAAAAAGTATATCCAAGTATCCTAATTCCATCTCCAAAGGATTGGACGATAACATTAGGGAATGGAGCCAATATCAAGGACATCGTTGACTATGAAAATAAGGATTACTTCTACACAGTAAATGACGGTACGGATTGGGTAGTCTATAAAGCACCTAATTCTGGTAAGACGACTCCAAACTCTAAGAATACTAGATCAGAACTAGGAGAGACACCAAGATGGATTCCAGAGAAAGGGGGGAAGCTAACTGGCAAGCTGAAAGTGATGAATGTATCAACAACAGGCGATGCTAGGGTAGCCGCATCATATTCAGTTGTGGTAGGACAAATCCATAGCGATGAAGGACATGAGAATGAGCCTATCAAAATATTCTATAAGAAGTATCCTGGACAGGATAAGGGATCTGTCTACTGGAACTATGAAATCAATACAGAAGGCGATAATTCGGAGCGGTGGGATTTCTCGACTGCTGTTTGGGGGCATGATATGTCTGTGATAGGGACAGCTCCAGATACATATCCTACGGAACCTCAAGATGGTATCAAGCTAGGGGAAGAGTTTAGTTATGAAATCAATGTTTACAAAGGAATTATGTATCTCACATTTATGAGTGAAGGCCATGAGTCCAAAACATTTACAAAGAGTTTATTGGTGTCGGAATATTCTAAGTATGAGGATATTCCTCAACAGATATTGACATTATATGCATCGATTGGAAGAGATGGGACGGAGAGAGAAAATGCATATTCTGGAGAACTACAATACTTTAAGCAAGGAGCTTACAATCAAACGAATGGCAAAAAACCGTCGACAAATATGGTATGGAGTACAGGGTCAGAAACATACGGCGGAGACTTGGCGAAACAATATGCGAACGGAAGTTATGCAGAGGTATGGTTTCGGGAGTCAACAGTAGGTCCAGGAACACCACCAAATACTTCTGAGAAATCAAACTAAAGTTCCTCAAAACAAATAAGTATGATTCTTTCAAGAAGAAATTTTATCAAAAGTACAGTAGCGGCATCTTGTGTGCTTCCATTTTCTGGTGTTTGCAACGTAGCTAAAGGTGGTGCTTCTATCGATGATGCGTTGGATGTAAGCATATTCTCAAAGCACTTGCAGTTTCTTGATTACAAAGAGACTGGACGAATGGCTGCGGAATTAGGTTTCGATGGTGTAGATCTTACGGTCAGACCTAAGGGGCATGTCCTTCCTGAAAACGTTATATCTGATCTACCTCGTGCAGTAAGTGATATTGTAGGATCAGGATCAACTTGTAAGATGATAACCACGAGTATAGAATCCGTAAATAATCCACATGATGCAACTATCATTAAGACAGCTGGAGAATTGGGTATATCTTATTATCGTGCGCATTGGTTTAAGTATGCGAAAGATCTGTCTATGATTCAGTCTATTGATAAGTATCAGAATCAAATAACTGAATTAGGAGAACTCAATAAGAAACACAACATTGTGGGATGTTATCAGAACCATGCAGGTACAAAAATCGGAGCATCGTTTTGGGAGATTCATAAACTACTAGAAAAAGTAGACCCAAAGTATTTTGGTACACAATACGATATAAGACACGCTACGGTTGATAGTGGATACTCATGGTCCAACGGCCTAGAACTCCTTCGGGATCAGATTAAGGTTATTGTTCTTAAAGATTTTAAATGGGGTAAAGTAGGCGATAAGTGGAAGGCTGTTAATGTTCCAATAGGAGATGGAATGGTTGATTTTGATAAATACTTTAAATTACTCAAGTCCTATGGATTGAATCCACCAGTATCCTTGCATTTGGAATATCCATTGGGTGGTGCCGAGAAAGGTAAATATGAAATAACTGTAGATCGAAAAGTGGTCTATGATGCAATGAAAAAGGACTTGAAGGCCATTCGTCTTTTATGGAAAAATGCTTAATTACATGTAAGATATGTACTGGAAAATATGAGGCTTGACTATTAGTAGATTCTGTTAGTTTAAATTGGCTAACCAATTGTGGGTTTACTCCGTGTAAATAGTACTACAACTTATGGTGTAAATTCAATTTCTAATCCGAATACGCCTTTTATAAAGCTCTCTTTATATATCAATAGTTATAAACGAAGAAGCCTTCTGCATACTATGTTGAATTAAATTGGGTAACCAATTGTATTTTTCGTTACATTTAGAACTTAATAGTACTAAAACTATTAATTCAACCTCTGATATGAAATACGCTCTCTATGTAACCTTGTCTTTATTTCTCATTATAAGCTGTAAGAATGCTTCAGTGCTTCCTTCATCGGTCGTAAACAATAATGATGAACTCTATAAAGCTATTGCTGATGCACAACCTGGTGATAATATCGTCATGGCTAATGGTGTATGGACTGATATGCGATTAGAAGTTACCAATAGCGGTACAGAAGATAAGCCTATTACAATAAGTGCAGAGACAGCGGGCGAAGTATTTGTCCAGGGACAGTCTGACTTAAAGCTAGGAGGTGATTATATCACTGTAGATGGTTTATATTTTGTCAATGGATATTCTCCTTCTAGTGCGGTGATCAACTTTGCTGTGAAAGATACAGTAGCAAATCACTGTATCATCACGAATTGTGTGATTAAGGATTACAATAAGCCACAGAGAAATAAGAGTGATCTATGGATCCAAATAAAAGGAAGACATAATCAAGTAGATCATTGCTATATCGCTGGTAAGTCAAATAGAGGGCCTACTGTCAGAGTAGATTTGGAAGGAAATCAAAGTATTAATAACTACCATAAAATAATAAATAATCACTTTGGTCCTCGACCGCCAAAAGGAGGGCCTAGTGCTGAAACTATACAGGTAGGTAATAGCTACACGTCTATGTCTCCGAGTTATACAATGGTTGCTGATAACTTATTTGATGAGTGTAATGGTGAGGTCGAAGTGATCTCAAGTAAGACTAACTTTAACGAGTTTAGAAACAATGTTTTTTATAAAAGTGAAGGTTCTCTAGTAACGAGACATGGTAACTACTGTACAGTGGATGGCAATTACTTCATAGGAGAGAAGTCATCAAGTAATGTAGGAGGTATAAGATTGATAGGCACTGGACATACAGTCACTAATAACTACTTCTATAATCTTACGGGACAAAATTTCAGAAGTCCTCTGGCTGTAATGAATGGTATACCTAAGTCACCATTAAATAGATACATACAGGTGACAGATGTAGTCATTGCACATAATTCATGGATCAACTGTACTGAACCGCTTCAGTTTGGTGTTGGATCTAATGTTAGTATGAAAGACGTACTACCGGCTTCAGAAATAAGATCTGCAAGACCAAAACGTACAGTAGTGGCTAATAATTTGATTTACAATACAACAGGAGATAAGATGCCAGTTGTTGCACATGATAAATTAGATGGTATCCTATTTAAGAACAACATAATCAATAACCAAGGAGTTGGTTTTGAAAAAATGGACGGTCTAGAGGCAGCATCATTTGAGATGAAAGAAATAGCGGATTATATCGTAGCACCAACAGCAGGATTTCCTGATGGTGAGGTATACGCTGGTTTTGGTTTTGATCAATTCAGCAAAGATTTGTTTGGAGCATCAAGGACGGATAATAACGCTGTAGGAGCGTTGACAGGAACACCGACCACTGCACCAGCTATTCTGGATAGATCGATGTACGGAACTGATTGGTATGACACTAACATATCAAAAAAAGAACCGACTACACATACGGTAAAAGAAGGTCAGAAGATTGCTCAAATCATTGCTCAGGCTGAAAATGGTGATATCATCGAATTGGCAGCGGGTACATATGATGTTTCTTCATCATTGAAAATAAATAAGACATTGACGATTCAGTCTGCAACATCAGGTACTAAGCTTCAATATACGGGCCCTGCTAAGTCTCCTTTGTTTGAGATGAACCCTAATGGAAAACTAACGCTAAAAGGAATACAACTTAGTGGAAGCAACACGCAATATGCATTCGCAAGTCTTAAAGAAAATATGTCGAGCCTTTACAACCTCACCGTTGATAATTGTGTGGTCGAGAACTTTGATTACATCCTGAAAGCTTACAAATATTCGTTTTCAGAACATCTTGTTTTTACAAAATCTACTTTCAGAAATTGCCAAAACGGGCTAGAGTTATCAGAAGAGGTAGAAGACAAAGGAGAGTATAATGCTGAGAATATCACCATTCATGAATGTATTTTTGATGGAGTCGCGGCTAATGTGATAGACTATTATAGAGGAGGATATGACGAATCAACAGTCGGTGGTAACTTATTAGTAACTAAGAGTACGTTTACTAAATGTGGAGCCAAAGAAAAAAGCGGAATTCTTCTAAATACTTATGGTATAATCAATGTAGATATCTCTGGAAATACATTTAAGAATAATAGGGTAGCGCAAGTCGCACAACTATGGGGCGCTAAAAACAACAGTCATTCAAATAATACAATCACAAACTCTGGTAAAATTGTCGTTGAAGAAAACCTTAAGTTGAAACTCTTCTATTAATTAAATAGTTCACTCATTTTTTTTGTGAATCGATTAGCTTTTATTAGCATTTTTGTAACCTCACATACCACAGCAAAATGATGACTTAAAGATTTCATCATACTCTATAGAAACCAGCAAAAACAATAATATTATGGAAGCCGCAAAAACTAAACAGTCATTTATAAAAAGACTAATTGCTATAGTTTTAGGCTTTGGTCCTGGGATCTTTGCTATTGGATATACGATAGGTACAGGGAGTGTAACTTCAATGATTGTTGCTGGAAGTAAATTTGGGATGCAACTATTATGGGTGCTACTATTGAGTTGTTTGTTTTCGGGAGTCTTAATGTTTGCCTACGGGAATTATGCCTTGCTTACAGGCGAAACCGCTTTGTATGGATTCAAGAAACACATAAAAGGCGGTAAGATCTTGGCCATCCTAATTATTATAGGAATCACATTCGGTCAATGGAACTCTCTAATGGGTATTCTGGGGATTTCAGCGAGTATTATTTTCGAAATATTAGCTGCTAATTTTGAATGGCTTAGGGAATTTAGATATGAAACAGTTTTAATAACGGCCATTGTTATCATAGTTACTTTTTACTTGTTAATGCTAGTAGGAAAGTATACTTTTTTTGAAAAGGTATTGATCATTTTCGTAAGTGCAATGGGTTTCTCATTCTTTATCTCATTCTTTTTTGTTCAACCGCTTGCTGTAGATGTAGTCAAAGGATTAATGCCATCCATTCCAAATGTGGCTGGTGGTAAGATGCTAGTCGCCGCCTTCGTAGGAACGACCATGGCTTCGGCCACATTTCTATCGCGTCCCTTATTTGTAAAGGGAAAAGGATGGACAACCAAAAATTTAAATCAACAAAAAAGAGATGCGATAACAGCGGCCATCTTAATATTCATAATTAGTGGTGCTATTATGGCCATTGCAACTGGCGCTATGTTTTATCAAGGTAAAGAGGTGACACATGTACTAGACATGGCTAACACGTTAGAACCTGTTGCTGGGAAGTGGTCTGTTACCATATTCTTTTTTGGTGCATTAAGTGCGGGATTATCATCGATTTTCCCTTGTTTACTAATCGCTCCACTCTTAGTAGCCGATTATCAATCTGGTACATTGGATACTAATTCTCGTCAGTTTAGAATTATCACAGCTATCGCATGTGTGGTTGCTTTGATAGGACCTGCATTCGGCGCTAATCCTATTGAGATACAAATCTTATCACAGGTGTTTAATGTCTTTGTCTTACCTATTGTTGTACTCGGAATTATCCTTTTGTTGAGGAATAAGAACGTGATGAAAGATTATAAAACAAGCTTAGGTGTTTATGTAGGCATGTATGCTGCGTTGTTCTTTTCTTTAGTGATTTCTTACAATGGAGTTGTGGCTCTTTTTGAATATTTTTAAATAAGTAGGAATCGAAAACTTAGGCTGGAATGTGTCGTGGTTTTGAGATTTAGTTGTTCGGGCTACTCTACGTTTTCGAGACTTTAGTCTCGTATCTATTCTTTTGCTAATTGACTAAAAAAAACGAAGCTGAAGCATCGAAAACTTAGGTTGGGATGTGTCTTTGTTTTGAGATTTAGTTGTTTGGGACACTCTACGTTTTCGAGACTTTAGTCTCGTATCTTTTTTTTTGCTAATCGACTAAAAAAAACGAAGCTGAAGCATCGAAAACTTGGGTTGGGGTGTGTCGTGGTTTTGAGATTTAGTTGTTTTGGCTACTCTACGTTTTCGAGACTTTAGTCTCGTATCTATTCTTTTTCTAATCGACTAAAAAAAACGAAGCTAAAGCATCGAAAACTTGGGTTGAGAGTTATCGTGGTTTTGAGATTTAGTTGTTCGGGTTACTCTACGTTTTCGAGACTTTAGTCTCGTATCTATTTTTTTGCTAATCGACTAAAAAAAAAACGAAGCTGAAGCATCGAAAACTTGGGTTGGGATGTGTCGTTTTTTGGAGATTTAGTTGCATGGGCTACTCTACGTTTTCGAGACTTTAGTCTCGTATCTATTCTTTTGCCAATCGACTAAAAAAATACGAAGCTAAAGCATCGAAAACTTGGGTTGAGAGTTATCGTGGTTTTGAGATTTAGTTGCTCGGGCTACTCTACGTTTTCGAGACTTTAGTCTCGTATCTATTCTTTTTCTAATCGACTAAAAAAAACGAAGCTAAAGCGTCGAAAACTTGGGTTGAAACTCAATTGATTTGAAATTTTATCGAAGTGTATTTCTTCAACATTGAAAGTGTTTGTATTGGTTAAGGACATCACATTTCATAGTCTATTACCCAAGCATCTTTCTGAAATCCATACCACTAGGATCTTGAAATACGCGTAAATCAAACTCTGGGACTACGGCCAGTATATGATCAAATATATCAGACTGGATACTTTCGTAATTTGCCCATTCTTGATCTTTGCTAAATACATAGATTTCGATAGGTAATCCATGTTCGGTCGGAGCAAGCTGTCTTACCAGAAACGTCATTTCCATATTGATCATCGGATTATTGGCTAGATACGCTTCCACATAAGCACGAAATGTTCCGATGTTGGTCATCCGTCTGCCGTTTGCAAGACTAGAGTCATCAACGCGGAGTTTATTGTTCTTTTCTGTCAACTCTGTTTTCTTCTCCTCTATGTAGTTTGATATGTACTGTATTTTGCTAAACCGCTGTAGCATTTCTTCACTGCAAAACTGAATGGTGCTCATATCAATACTAATCGACCGTTTGATTCTTCTACCACCAGAATCAGACATGCCTCTCCAGTTTTTGAATGATTCGGTAATCAGCGCATAAGTAGGGATTGTGGTAATGGTCTTATCCCAATTTTGGACCTTAACGGTGGTTAGTGCTATTTCAATGATCTCGCCATCCGCTCCATATTTTGGCATTGAGATCCAGTCACCATTAGCGACCATCTGATTGGCAGATAGTTGAATGCCGGCTACAAATCCCAAAATAGAATCCTTAAAAATAAACATCAACACGGCGGTAAGCGCACCTAAACTACTGAATAAGATGAGTGGCGTTTTATTGACTAAAATTGAGATGATAAATATAGCACTTGTGAAATAAATGATGATCTTAAATACCTGGATAAACCCCTTTATTGGAATCCTATTTGAAACATCATAAGTATTGTAAATTGCTAAGGAAGCATTCAAGAAGGCATCAATCGCAAGTAGAATAACAACAATCATAAAGATTGATACCGCTCCATTAATAACGGCAATGATCCAATCATACCCAAAGAAAGGCAATGTACTAAACATATAGATCACAACGGCTGGTGCCAGAAGAGCAAGACGGTTGAATACTTTTTTCTTTAGGATCATATCGTCCCACTCTGTAGATGTCTTACCGATTATGGCTGTCAGTCCTTTGAGAATGAAGTGTTTCGCAATCCAATAAGCAATTATACTCAGAAGAATTATAAATGCAAAGATTATTCCTCGGGCAAAAAAGTCTGCTAAAGGCAACTCTAAACCTTGTGTGATTATCCAATCTCTAACTATGTCAAGCATATGTTCTATTAATTTTATTCTATGTAAATTATATTCATCCTATTTCTATTGCGTAGAAGAGGTCCTACATCTTCGAGTTGTAGAAGGGTTCTAGTCAAGCTAATTTGCGGTATAAATAAGAAGAGAGTCCAAAGATAGTTAAAGCATAGTGCGGAGTGTTGGAAATGTAATAATATAAGTATATAACAACTTTTGAAGGATAAGAATTGATATTTTCAAAATGAAAGATGTCGTCTCTGCGGATATATTTTGCCAATACAAAAGAGAAAGAGTGCTTTGTTATTTATATTTCGTAGTTTAACGGAAAGCGCATTATTTTATCATAGATAAACCGAATCAATGAAGAATCTTCTACTAATTTCTATTTTAGTTTTTACAGCTATTTCAATTCAATCTCAATCATTTGTAAGATCGGAATTGCCAACACAGTTATCGACTCCATGGGAGATTAGTTATGGACCTGATAATCATCTCTGGGTGACAGAAAGCGGAGGCCGAGTTTCTAGGATAGATCCATCAAACGGGGACAAGACAGTCGTTTTTGAAGCGTCTGATTACTTTGCAGGTTCTCCACTTGAAAACTCACCTTTTTGTCCAAATCTTGTCATAGGTAAAGGGACCCACGGGATGGCTCTTCATCCAGATTTTACAGAAGAGGGCACGGCCTTCATATACTTTCTATATTCTTACAATAGCGGTACTGAAGATGAACCTGCGACTAAGTTTAGGTTAAAGCGTTTGACATGGGATGCTACTACAAATGAAGTCATAAACGATACAAATATTGTCAATGAAATAAGTACAGGATATGATCATTGGGGTGGTCGATTAATGGCGGTAAAACAAGATGGGACGCCATATCTATTTCTAACGATTGGAGATAATGGAAGGTCTGAGATTAGTGGTCCGGATTGCTATGTTCCTCAATCTGATAATCCAAATAATTTTGCGCAAGATGTCAATACACAGAATGGTAAAGTTCATCGGTTTAATATGGATGGAACGGTCCCCGCAGATAACCCGATAGCTGGAAACTCATTCTACACACGAGGGCATAGGAACCCTCAGGGTCTAATGTACAATACTAATTTGGAAATCATATACGACATAGAGCATGGAGACGATACAGATGATGAGATCAATATCTTGGAGAAAGGGATGAATTATGGATGGAAAGATGTACGAGGCTATCATGATGATAACAGCTTCCCGGGAGAAGCCGAATATGTTGCTAACTACGTACCGAACCCATTGGTAGAAAACGATGCACTTATCGAACCTATGTATTCATGGTGTACAACTCCCAATACTTCTTCAGTAGGAACGGATTGGTGCACTGTCGCACCATAAGGAGGTACTTATTATGGAAGTGAAGCAATTCCTGAATGGAGTAATAGCTTATTAGTGGTTACACTAAAAGATGGGGTTTCAACAGACAAAGAGGTCTACCAATTTAAATTGCAAGAGAATGGAGAACTCGTTCCTTCAAGCACTGAAAATCCAAATCCGAGACGTTTCTTTGGGGCGGATCAAGACCAGAATGGACGATTAAGAGATATAGCGATATCTAGCGATGGAGAAAAGATATATTTGATTAATAATGGAGGAGCTCCAAGTAGTAAAATTACCGTGTATACATATGATGCAGATGGTGTAAGTACGGTGGATGCACAGTCAGTAAGTATAAATTTATTTCCTAATCCTGCGACAGATAAATTAGCAATCAAGGGATTGGAGAATATTAAGAACCTAGGTGCGATTCGGATTACATCTCTAGTGGGTGTGTCTTCAGCGATTGTTTTGGATGATAATAACACAATTGATATTTCTAGATATGAGGCTGGGGTTTATTTTGTTCAAATATATTTTGGGAATGAAGTGCGTACACTGAAGTTTGTGAAACAAGATTAAAGTTTAATTATTTGTGCCTGAAATTTAATTTAACTGTCCAGTTTTTATTGGAATCTAAAAGCGATAGATATTGATCGGCTTTCGCAGAAAACGAGCAAACGGACCAAAGGAATCGCGTCTACCGTTTGTGCTTGTACTATTGCATCTATACACTAATATATAATATCCATCTTCCCTCCATAAAGAATTACTAAATTAGACTAAGAAAACAGTTTAGAAACAGATATTCAAAACTAAACAAATCAAAAAAAGAACAGAATAATAACAGACACTCATCCACCAAATATTATTTATTTCTCATCTAATTAGCATGGCTAATCACAAGTTATTCTTTCTTCTCTTGCTGTTAATAAGTATTCCGAGGAGTATGGAAGCATGTATCTGTAGTCAGTTAAGAGATATAGATGAGTATAAATACATAGCTCTGGTCGAAATCACGGGTGTAATGAAGAGTGACTTATATACTCCACCAGTCTATGAGGAATCAACATTGCCTGCGCATCTTGTACCTCCACCTCCGCCGCCGCCCCGAAGATTTTATGAAGTCAAAGTAAAAGCGCTCGATAAGTATAAAGGAAAAGACCAAGATTTTATCATAATACAAGGAGGAAATCGGAAATATAATGTTGGCGTCACCTCTTGTGATCTTAACGTGGCGATCGGGCAGAAATGGCTGGTGTTTGGTTATGAATTCAAAGGTAGGATTGCATCAGGATATTGCACGCATTCTAAAATATACGAGAATGAAAAAGGAGAAATAGACTATCAATATAGAAGAGGATTAAGTCTGATTGATATGCTCAATGAAAAGTATAATAGGGAAATTAGCAATAAACAAGATGGATATCTAAAGGTCAGATACAAAAATGGTAAAACGAAACTAGAGGAATGCTACGAAAATCAAAAACGGCAAGATCGTAGGATTGCTTATTATAATAATGGCCAGAAAATGCTAGAAGAATACTATGTAGATGATCTTTTGGACGGTAGTGTGAAATGGTATAATACGGATGGTTCAATAAGTAGAGAAGCGCAATACAAATCAGGTTTCAAAGTATGTGAAGAGTATCATTATTCGATCATAGGGAAGTTAAGAAGTATTAAGTTCTATGATGATAGTGGGGCGTTTATAGGAATTGAAAAATATAAGGAACGGTGATGCAAAATAACACTTAATTTGGCCTTAAGTCATCGCTAGACGGAACCCACTCTTCAGGTCTATGAAAACTGATTTTTAATCCATTTTGATGCATTCCTTTAAAGACATAGTTGCTATTATTCTGATGAAGTTAATAGATGATTTTGAATTTAAAAGCCCATCGGGCTGATCCCAATCAGCGATGGTCGATAGGCCATCGATAAGAATTGCAATATTGTAAAAGCCTGACAGGCTGATCCCGCAAGATTATAACGATTCTTAATTATTGAGCCAATAAATATCCGCTGTAGTTATTAATGAAAAATAAAGGCTTTGCTTTGTATCTTGTACGCAATAATAAAAAGTACGTATATGAATAAAGGCGCACTAGAGTGGGAAATTAGCAAAGTACCAGATTAAATGAAAGAACTAATGGAGAACAGATACCTGAAAAAGCTCTTTTTATTAGATGGGTTTGGTGCTATTGTATCGGCAATTTTATTAGGAGTTGTTCTGGTGAAGCTTGAGGTGTATTTCGGGATTCCGAAGTCAGCCCTGTATTTTCTAGCCGCATTACCTTGTTTCTTCGCTATCTATGATTTTTACTGCTATTTTAAAATTGAAAGAAATCTATTCAAATTCTTGCGAGCAATTGCCATTGTAAACCTGTTGTATTGTTGTTTGTCTCTTGGGTTAGCATTTTGTCATCGTGAACATCTAACTCGCTTAGGTTGGCTCTATATCATTGTAGAGATTGTAATTGTTGTAATAATTGCTAGTATTGAATTGAAGGCAGCAAGCCAACATAATAGGTGAAAACAACGAACAGTGATGTTGGTGCAATCTTCGGAATACTGAAATTGCAGTATCGCTTTTTTAATTTCTATATTTAGTCTAAGAATCACTTCATTCCAAGAGAACCCTTGAGGAAGGTTGAGCCTAATTATTATTATTTAAAAACTAACGATGAGATATTTTAAACTTTTAGTTCTTGTGTTTTGTATTTCTGCTTGTAGCGGTCCTAAGAAAGGTTGGGTGCATACAAATCACGAATATCTGAAGCCTGTAGATACAAAAACGAAACCTATAGAATATCAAATAGTTAAAACATATAACATTGACTCGGTCGGTGTAACTAACAATTTTCCCAGTGCTCGGATAAACGACTTTACCAAGTTAAATGACAGTACATTTCGAGCAACAATAAACCCAGAAAATACACCTATAAATCCTAGTCCTTGGTATGCGTTTAAAATATGGTCAAAGACAAAGCGCACTATTAATCTGGAACTCCATTATGCAGAACATAAACATCGATATAATCCAAAGATAAGTATGGATGGTGAAAACTGGACGAGTTTAGACACGAGCTTGATTGAGCTAGATAATAATGATACGCATGCGATGATTAGTCTAAATCTAAGTAGCGATACATTATGGGTGGCGGCTCAAGAAATACAAGATACCAAAAGGGTAGGTGCATGGGTGAATTCATTTGGTAGAAATGAAGCGGTATCGATTGATGTAATAGGAAAAAGCGCTCTTGGTCGGCCACTATATTTTATGAATATATCAAAAGGGAATGATAAAAAGAAACCGACTATTGTGATTCTTAGCCGTCAACATCCGCCAGAAGTTACTGGATATTTTGCGATGCAATCTTTTGTTGAAAGGATAATAAATGATGGAGCGACAAATGGATTTTTAGAGAAGTATAGAGTGCTTGTTTATCCACTATTAAATCCAGACGGTGTAGATTTAGGACATTACAGACATAGTACTGGAGGAGTAGATTTAAACAGAGATTGGAGTGAATACAATCAACCAGAAATTGAGCAAGTCACAAGGCATATTGTTAATGAGGTTACCATAAATAAAAACAATGTTGTGTTGGGGCTTGATTTTCATAGTACTTACCATGATGTCTATTATACTCCTGATGAAAGCGTAAAGAGAAAGATCCCTGATTTTACACAAAAGTGGCTAGAAAGTATAAGACTAGAACTAAACTTGGATGACATTAATGAACAGCCAGGAGCGGTAATGAGACCAACTTCCAGTGGGTGGTTTAATAAACAATTCGGGGCAACCGGAATTACATATGAGATCGGAGATGATACTCCAAGAGATTTTATAAAACAAAAAGGTGATGTGTCAGCAAAAGCAATGATGGATTATTTTTTAAATGATTAGAGCTATAAAGTCATTTTAGGTTTCTAAAAATAAAAGTTTGGATTAAGCTGTTTGATAACTAGCCAGATTTGCTTAGAGTTATTTTGGCTATTAACTGACGATTGACACGTTAGCTTCTAAGTATTATTCATTTTCACAAAGTATAATCAGTGTATATTTTGGTCTAAGATGAATCGCTGATTCCTCGATAAATATTATTCAGCCAACATTTAAAAAGAAAAGAATGAAAATCGATTACCTTTTATTACTGTTACTCTTCTTGGCCTCTTGTGCACCTAAAGATAGCCCGAAAAGTAATGAGCGTTTTGTTGTTTCTGCAGCGGATAAAGTACTCCAAGATTCTATCATAAGTGAGCATCTAGAGAATGGTGCATGGCAACATGGGCTTTATTCTAAAGAATGGCAATCTGAAATAGATAAAGGGCTTGAAAAAGATTCTACGATTGCATATTTATGGCAACAAAAAGCAATGCCATTATTTAAACAAGGGAAGTACGAACTTGGAATGAGGTATTTAGATAAAGCTGTTAAGTTCGATACAAATAATGAATGGCAAGAATACAGAGCATTCATGAAGTGTATTTTTTCGAAGACGTACAAAGACGCAATTCTTGATTTTGAAGCATGCAAGGTAAAGAGCGGGAATAGCTACGTCATGGATCATTCTTATGACTTCTACATAGCGCTAAGTAAAATAATGCTCAATGAATATACTGAAGCGGAACAGTTGCTAACAAATGAAATCGCTCGACAACTAAAAGCGCAAGGAGAAGAGTGGATTCATCATCTTGACCTATTCTATTTAGGTATTGCCAAGTATGAGTTAGGAAAGTATAATGAAGCAATTGAAGTATTTGAAAGGGCAATAAAACTAGATCCTAATTTTTCAGAATTGTATTATTACAAAGCAGAATGTATGGCACATCTAGGTGAAAGAGAAGAAGGTAAAAAAGTATTAGCTGAAGCTAGACGATTAGGAAAAGAGGGGAGTAGTGTAAGTGAAGACAACTCAATCTACGAAAGGTATCCTTATCAGATTCGTTGGGAGTTATGGGAATAATACCATTTCTGAAATAGTATTATATGTAGAGTTGCTATTTAAGTAATTATACACATTGATTGATTCCGCAGGACTGATCTAAAGTCAAGCATTTTGAAAATTTGTGCATAGTCATCATATTACTTCAAATTACAATTAAGATCAATCGTATTAATAAGTCAAATGTATGTATGGGTTTATCCGTGTATATTCAGGTAATACTCGGTATACACAGCTATTTTCTTTTATTTTTATTGTATTTATTTGATTGTTAGTGAGTTGCGATATTGGTTGGGCTTACTGTGTGATTTTACTGAAAGTGAAAAATTACGTATATTGATAAAAATGTATGCGTATATAACATGTAGGGGGAAGACCAAAAGGACTAAATGAAAAATCACAAAAGAATTTAGATATAGTAAAGGCGCTCTTGCCCATTTCTGAATTGAGTGTAGTAGAGTTGTCAACGTATAGGAATATCTAGAGGAACATTTTATAGATATAAAAGTATTATTGAGAAAGAAAATAAGGAGAGGTGAATTAGGTTAAGTTTTTCTTTCTTATTCGTTTGATAAGTATTTCCTGATCTGAGAATATCATCCAGCTGAAGTCATAGATATATGTTACTGTTTTTCCTTGATTATTGATGTGGGTTTGTGTGTGATAGCTAAAATTAAATTTTTTAGCATCCAGCACTTCTCTTCTTATTTTTGACTGTACTTTATTCTTTCCGAGGATTTCTAATAGAATAGATCTATTCCTATGTAAGATTTTATCTATAGTGGTCGTCGCTAATACTGTTACTTCCCGGAGTTTATAGGCATAATCCGATTTACATTTTATAGAACAAAATATTTTATCTGACCTTCCTGATAGACCTGTTTTACACAGTTTACATGTGCGTGTTCGACTTGTTTTCAGCATAATCACAAATTAACGGTTATTATTCGATTAATTACGGATATTCATCACTTATGTTTGCAATTACTTGACAATAAGTGTATTAAGTGGATGGTTATTGGTCTTTTTGTTGTTATGTTTGTTGAATGAAAGCACAATTATTACAAACAGAGGCAAAGTCAAAGCGGATAAAGATCAAAATACCATACGAAGCGATGGAATGGCGGGCTGAAATAAAGAAGATACAAGGTATTTGGTATCACAAACAACAAAAGTTGTGGAGTGTGCCCAACATCCCTGTCAATCTTGAAAGGTTGAAATTGATATTTGGTCAAGGTGGAGAAATAATAATGACTGATGGTAGAAAAAAACTACCAATATTTGAGATGACGCCAGATATAGCTAAGAAGGCAGAGGCAATGCATATGAAGTTGATACTCTCTGGAAAGAGTGAGAATACTGTGAGAGCATACAGGTCTCATACGCTCAGGTTTTTCAAGCATTTTGAAAATGATGATATATCCATACTATCCAAAGAAGCGATAGAAAAGTATGTCTATAAATTAAAAACTGAACATAAAATAGGGGATTCATTGCAGAACGTGATTATCAATGCGATTAAATTTTATTTAGAACAGGTACTTGGTCTACCAAGGGCGAAATATGATATCACAAGACCTAAAAAATCATCAACATTACCAGGTACACTCAGTGAGACTGATTGTTTTAAAATTGTTAATGTGTTGAATAATATCAAACATAAGGCAATATTGCATTTACTTTACAGTGCAGGTATAAGAAGAGATGAGGTTACTAAATTACGAATAGAAGACATAAGGAGTCATGAGATGATGATATTTGTAAAAGGGGCGAAAGGGAAAAAGGATAGAACTACAATGTTGTCTGAGGCTACGCTTAGTTTACTTAAAGAATATATGGTAGAGTATAAGCCTTCTTATTGGTTATTTGAGGGGCAGACCGGGAGTCGCTATAGCGCATCGAGTGTCGCCAAGATTTTTCGTAAAGCGGCGAAGGCGGCTGAAGCGGCAGAGTGGGCTACTCCTCATACTCTTCGACATTCGTTTGCTACACATCTACTGCAAGCAAATGTTAATCTGAGATTCATACAGAGTTGTTTAGGGCATGAAAGCCCAGAAACAACGCAGATATATACACATATAGTAAGTATAAATAATAATGTGGTACGTAGTCCTCTGGACAGGATCATAGATAAAATGAAAAATGATGTAAGTTCTGTAGAAAAAGAGGAAAAGACATAACCGATATATGTGGAAGTTCTATATCTTAGAGTTCCACATATACACAAGTTATAGTCAATGAAAAAAATGAAAATGAAAAAAATAACCATAATTTGTTTTTTACTTATTATCTCAAAAATTTGTGTTGGTCAAAATAATGAAGAAGTAAATTGGGATTTTGCATATCAATTCACCAAGGTCATCTATGGTGATTATTCAGAATTTACCGCAGAAGAAAAATTTGTTTTCAAAGAAAAATCTAAAGTTGCTCTTAGTGAAAATGAAATCAAAGAATTATTATCCGATTTGTTATCGAAAACAATCATAAAGCATGATGAAATAAATGTTAATTCATATATCGTAGAATCA
>CALKXE010000142.1 GCA_938003955.1 uncultured Saprospiraceae bacterium
CTTTTTGACTGTTTTCCCGCATTTCTTTTTGACTGTTTTCCCGCATTTCTTTTTGACTGTTTTCCCGCATTTCTTTTTGATTGTTTTCCCGCATTTCTTTTTGACTGTTTTCCCGCATTTCTTTTTGACTGTTTTCCCGCATTTCTTTGAAATGCTACAAAAGCCAGTCAATGAATGCTACAAAAGCCAGTCAATGAATGCTACAAAAGCCAGTCAATTTCTCCAAAATGTATTTAAAGCCAGTAAACGGAGTTTCATAAAACGTCCTTCAATATATATTTGATTATTCTTTTTGTCAGCAAATCTGGAGCATCTATAGCTCGTACACGAATATCTGCCTTTGAGTATTCCTCTTCACGCACTCGCAAAGTTAATTTCACAAAAGACAACAGATCTTTAAGTGACTTGTTTTGTAATAACGGTCTTTGAGTATCATTTATTAATCTCCTAACCAGTTCTTTACTTCCAACCTTGAGATATACGGATAAAGATTTTGATTTTATAATATCCATACTATTATGAAAGCACGGAGCTCCTCCTCCTGTTGATATAATTGCTTTATTAGACTTTGCCAAAACATCACACAAAGCTATTGATTCCAATTTACGAAATTCATCTTCTCCTTTGTCTGCAAAGATTTCTTTGATCGAACATTTTTGTTCTTTCTCTATATATGAATCCATGTCAATGAAGTCCATATCCAAGGCACTTGCCAATAATTTACCAACAGTAGTCTTGCCACTGCCCATAAATCCTATCAATACTATATGTGATCTGATACCTTTCATCTCTAAACAAAAACTATATTTGCGCAATAAACAAAAAAAAATACAATGCTATACATATTATTACAAGCTGACGGAGGAAGTTTATTAAGTCAAATGCCTCTTTTTGCCATCATGATTGCAATCTTTTACTTCTTTTTCATTAGACCTACTACAAAGAAACAAAAGGAACAAGAGACTTTTCTTACATCTCTTGAAAAAGGTAAAGAAGTAGTAACTGCAAGCGGTATTATCGGTAAGATCACCAAAATGGACGACAAAGAAATCACACTTCAAGTAAGTGAAAAGACTTTCGTTCGTATGACTAAAGGTTCAGTTTCTAACGAATTGACAGCGGCTTTTCATAAAGTAGAGGAGAAGAAATAATAAATATCTAAAGTCTATAATTCTTTTATCTGGTTCAGGAACACAATAGTTTTAAAGTATACCTCATGCCAATGTCGCTTTCAATTTATTGGAAGCCCTTTATAGATATTGGGGCAACAAATCTCCAATCAAAGCGCGTTTTATAAAATTAAACTCCCCTCTAAACCGAACTTGTTTTTTCAACAGAAAAGTAATTTTAATATTTAAACTGCTCCAAGTCTAAACCTCTTTCCGAATCACAACCGGCACATCCTTTACTGCCATCCTTACTGTCTGTCTAATCGTCTCTTCAAACAAGACTATCTTACCGACTTTCATTCTATCTACAGTGGCATCATCATAGTGACGAACAGTTATCAACTCCAAATCGTCATCTTTGACAATCGTATATTTATCAGATAGATCTTTGATGAACATTGCTATCTTCTTTTGGTCGTTTTGTACAGCTACAGAAAAACTGATGGCCGTATTGCGCATCATGTTTACCTTCAATCTATAATGATTCAGTTTTGCAAATATCTCACTTAAGTGCTCTTCCGCTACAAATGAGAAATCATTGGTAGATATATGTATCAGAGACTGATTTGCTTCAATAACAATCACAGGAGGATAGACGGTATCCACATCGGATGTGATCAGTGTCCCCATGGATTCTGGATCATTATAAGGGCGAACATATAATGGAATGTTTTTATTCTGGAGAGGTTTGATCGTTTTTGGGTGAATCACCTTAGCTCCGAAGTAAGTCATCTCAATAGCTTCACGATATGATAGCCGATCAATCTTCGTTACATTTTCAAATAATCGTGGATCAGCTGTCAATATCCCTGGAACATCTTTCCATATACTTAGACTCTGCGCATCCAAGCAATAACTAAAAATACCCGCAGAATAATCAGATCCTTCTCTTCCAAGAGTGGTATTGAAATTTTCAGTACTACAACCAATGAATCCTTGAGTGATAACTACATCATATATTTTCAACAGTTCAATTACTTTGCTGTCCATCCTAGCTTGCGTATCTGCCCAAATCACTTTGGCCTCCCTGTAAGTATTATCTGTGATAATTATATCTCTTACATCAAGCCATGCGACATTCAATCCTTCTTTGACAGCTTTATGATAGAGTATTTTAGATGACACCAATTCTCCAACTGATACAATTTGATCATATATATAATTGAACTCATCCTGAACCTCATCCTCAATCATCCAGTCGATCTCAACAAAAGTATCACTTAAGTCAGCGAATGACTCTTCATTGAGAATACCCAAACCATCCATGATCTTGATATGCTCATCCTTTATACTCTGCAATAATTGATCAGCGTCTCCTTTTTGATTAAAGTAAGATTTCACGACCTCCTCCAGTGCGTTAGTTGTTTTGCCCGTAGCAGAAACTACAGTTAAAATCTTTTCTTCCTTATGTGATTCTAATATTTTTACAACATTAGATACACCTTCATTATTCTTCACTGAAGCACCACCAAACTTAAAAACTTTCAAATCCATGAAATCTGATTATTATTTATAAAAAATGCAAGATACTGAGTCCATATTTGGAACAGCCCAATTTGTAGAAGGTTTTCATTAGTAAATTAACTAAATCAATGAACCATTCAACAATTTGGTAAAATATTCTATTCTAGAAATAGTTTATTGTCATAATCGAATTTTAACAACAAAAAGTCTAAACATTGATCATTTCACATAGTTGGAATGAGATAATATTTATACATTCGCAATCTGAATATAACTAAATGGAATCAAATATATCAAATGCCTTTCTACTCTTAGGTATAGGAATGGTAACTGTTTTTATTGTTTTGTTGCTTGTGGTACTATGCGGGACATTATTGATCAAGCTAGTCAATAAATATGCGCCCGAACCAATAAAGAAATCAAAACTCATAAAGCCTCTTATTTCAAACAAAGAAATAGCAGTGATGACTGCCGTAGTAGAGCACATAACTTTGGGAAAGGGTAAGATTGAATCTATAGAGAAAATTTAGAAAAGAACCCAACCATTTAATATCAAGATAGTAATATCTTAAATGTTGATAAAAATCAACAGCAAATTGATTAATAAAGGAAGTCGAAAGGAAGAGCGACTTCGAAGAATATAAGACTGATGAAAGAAATAAAATTAGCTCTAGTATATAGAGACATGTGGCAGGCAGCTGGAAAGTATGTACCAACTGTAGATATGCTCACAAAAGTTGCTCAACCGATTATTGACATGGGATGTTTCGCCAGAGTAGAAACTAACGGTGGAGGATTCGAACAAGTAAATCTTCTTTTTGGAGAAAACCCAAATGTAGCAGTAAGAAAATGGACTCAACCATTTAATGATGCCGGTATCCAAACTCAAATGTTAGAAAGAGGACTGAACGGAATCCGTATGAGTCCTGTGCCAAAAGATGTGAGAAAACTCATGTTCAAGGTCAAAAAACTACAGGGAACAGATATATCTAGATCATTCGATGGGTTGAATAATCCGCAGAATCTAGAATTATCATTTCAATATGCTAAGGAAGGAGGAATGATTGCTCAAGGTGCCCTGAGTGTAACGCACTCTCCTATTCACACCATTGACTATTACATCAATCTTGCAGATCAATATATTGAAAGAGGTGCAGAGGAAATCTGTATCAAAGATATGGCAGGTATAGGCCGACCAGTATCTATTGGTAAAATCGTGAAAGGTATCCGTGATCGTCATCCAGATATCAATATACAATATCATGGTCATTCAACTCCAGGGTTTTCAATTGCCACTTCTTTAGAAGCTGCAAGAAACGGAGCGAATATCATAGACGTAGGAATGGAACCTCTATCATGGGGAACTGGGCACGCTGACCTACTGACTGTTCATGAAATGTTGAAAGATGCCGGATTCAGTCTTCCAGATATCGACATGAAAGCTTACATGCATGTGAGAAGTTTGACACAGTCATTCATGGATGACTTCTTAGGAGAATATATCAATCCAAAGAACAGATATATGAATTCACTATTGATCGGTCCAGGTCTACCAGGTGGTATGATGGGCTCATTAATGGCAGATCTAGAGAATAATGTAAAGAGTCTCAATAAATGGCTCACTAAAAACAACAAACCGAATGTAGATCAAGAAGAACTTCTTCTTGGTTTATTTGACGAAGTGAAAATAGTATGGCCTAAGTTAGGTTATCCACCACTCGTTACTCCATTCAGTCAATATGTGAAGAATGTTTCACTAATGAATGTGATCAACAAGTACAAGGGTAAAAAGAGATTTGCCATGATCGATGAGAATACATGGGGAATGATCCTCGGTAAGTCAGGTCAATTATTAGGTGATCTAGATCCAGAAATCTTAAAAATGGCTTCTGATCAAAAAAGAGAATTCTATACAGGAAATCCTCAAGATCTATATCCTGACGAATTGGATATCTACAGGAAGAAGATGGACGAAAAAGGTTGGTCATATGGTCAAGATGATGAAGAATTACTAGAATATGCAATGCACCCACCTCAATACGAAGCACTGAAGTCTGGTGAAGCTAAGAAGAAATTCGAAGCCGATATTGCAGAAAGAAGAGCTAAAAAATCAGCGGGATCAACGCCTGCAGTTGTGGCGCCATTAGCCGCTGCATCATCAGCGAACCCAATGCCAAAAGAGCTTAACCTTAATGTAAATGGTGAGAAGTATAACGTTCGTATCAGCTATCCAAACGAGGCTGCACAGGATAATACTTCAGTAGCTGCGACTCCTACACAAGAGTTCATACCTCCTGCATCATCTAATGATGCAAATGAAAAATATATCATTGCTCCACTAGAAGGAAAATTCTATCTAACGAAGGAAACATCCGAAAAAGGTAAGAAGGTCGGCGACGTGGTCAAAGAAGGTGAAACGGTAGCGTATATTGAAGCTATGAAAGTAATCAATGCAATCGCGGCTGACGTAAGCGGCACAATCGCAGAGATTATGGTTAATCATGGCGACGAAATTGAAGAAGATGATCAGATATTCAAGATAGTATAATATGGAGGTATTAAATAAACTGTTTGAGATGACGGCGTTTGGAGACTTGTTCTCTTCTCCGCTTACTATATTCATGCTTTTTTTGGCCTTTTTTCTATTGTACTTAGGTATAAGGAAAAAGTATGAGCCACTATTATTAGTTCCAATTGCTTTTGGAGTATTAATGGCTAATTTCCCTGGTGGAGATATGGCAGTAATTCAAGCAACTGAGGAAAATAACATTGCCCACTTAACAATCCTGGAAATAGCAAAGGAGTACGGTATAATGAATATGTTATACTATATGTTGATCAAAACAGGTTTATTACCTCCATTGATTTTCCTTGGTGTAGGAGCGATGACAGATTTCGGCCCAATGCTTAGGAACCTTCGTTTAGCGTTCTTTGGAGCGGCAGCACAGATTGGAATATTCTCTGTATTGATCACTGCCGTATGGATGGGTTATGATCTCAAAGAAGCCGCAGCATTAGGAATTATTGGTGGTGCAGATGGTCCTACGGCGATTTATACCGCAATAAAATTGGCGCCTCATCTACTGGGTCCAATTGCCATTGCCGCTTATTCTTATATGGCTCTTGTGCCTGTGATCATTCCATTGGTAGTGAAGTACTCTGTTACTAAAAAAGAGCTAGCCATCAACATGAAAGAACAGGATAAGCTCTACCCTAGTAAAACAAAAATCAAGGATCTAAAAACACTGAAAATTATATTCCCAATAGCCTTGGCAACTATGGTGTCACTTCTAGTCCCATCATCTGTACCGTTAGTTGGGATGTTACTATTTGGTAACTTAATCAAAGAAATAGGCACAGATACTTCTAGATTGGCTCATGCCGCAAGTGAAACTATCATGAATACCGCTACGATCTTCTTAGG
>CALKXE010000143.1 GCA_938003955.1 uncultured Saprospiraceae bacterium
TTGTTGTAATCTCCTACAGCTATGCCCATAGGGTAGGCGTACTTCCCCGTTGTAGGGTTCTTTTTCATTGTAAATTTCTTGCCTTTTTCGTTTTTATATGTTCTCACTTCTCCAGTATCATGAGCAACCACTAGATCTAGGTAACCATCATCGTCGACATCTACGAATATACCCATGAATGTATTATGAACATAGGTTAGTCCTAGTTCAGCTGTTTTATCAGTGAATGTATTGTCGCCATTATTTACCATTAAAAGACTGCTCCCTCCGTAGTTGAAATCTTTGAAGATCGTTTGACCTTCCATTTTGTCTAGTTTAATATATCCACTTACAAACATATCTGCATCACCATCATGATCTATATCCCCCAAGGTCAGAGAAGCGGCTACTGTTTTATCATTTAATGGCACTTCTATTTTTGTTACTGTAAATCCTTCGCCAGTATTTTGATACCATAAAACTCCATAATCTCCTGTTAGTATTAGATCATTTTTACCATCTTCATTAAGATCAAATGATACTGCTCCAAATGTTGATGTATTAGTTGGCTTGTTAGGTAGATCAATATCTAATTTCTTGAATCCACCATCTACATATTTGAAAATGGCATCCTGCTGAGTAATTCCTCCTGCCATAAATACTTCATCTACACCATCGCCATCTACATCTATCATCGCAGATCCCATAAGAGGTAGAGACTTCTTATTGTCAAAAACATTTGTCCAGTCTAAGTTTACATTGGTAAATACAGGAATATCTTCTTTAGGTACGGAATAATCGCATCCATGAAAATCTTTACCATAGTTACCTTCTGGGACTCTTTCAGAATCACAACTTGCAGAAAACTTACCCCACGTTGTTTCAACATATGGGTTTTTAGAATCTGATGAAAAGAATAAGAGTGCCGCCGCGACTATGAGTATAATCAAGCTTAATAATATTAAAAGTATTTTTTTCATTTTGATTCTGTTTTATTTAAATGCAATAAGATGATTCCAAAGAATATAAAGTGTGTGACGTTCATAGCTATTGGTGCTATATGGTTGCCCAAAGGCTTAAACCAAACCAAAGATGAAAGCACTATTATAAGTAATACTATGGGATTGAAAATTGCCAACCACTTAGGAAGACCTTGTTTGTTTTTTAATATGATTAATACATAAATAATAGACACAAATGCCACCAACAGTCTAAGTGCCCAAACCAATACTTGATAATGGTCTTCGTAAGATTGTAAGTAGAAATCATGATCTGGTGTCCCTGCACTTCGTTGGAGTACTTCTGCGGCAAAATATCTTGACGATATCCAGACTCCGCCTACAGCAAACGAAAGTGTTCCACCTATAAATAACAATCTTGCTAATAATGGACTTGAAGCGTTAAAGAACTTCTTAAGTCCATAGTATCCAGCAAAATAAAATGGGGCTCCAAATACTGCAAAAAAGTGACCAATGGAAGCTCTACCTAATGGCACATGCTCTAACATAGAAATCTCTCCCTCTGGCCCTCCAGGTTGATAGTGAAGTAGGTATTCTCCTATCCCCACAATTATACTGGCGAAGATTCCAATAAATAAATAATGTTTGGTTTTAAGATTCATTAAGGCTTGATTTTAGATTGGATGAGGTTTGTTTGTTCTTCTAATGCAAATGATTGTTTCATTTTAATCCCAATGGTATTTTGTTTTTTATGGAATTTTATTTTCTACAATTTTTAATACAATAAGTGTTATACATATGCCAAGACTAATATAGCACATTGGAGTTCCGCCAGGTGTTCGCGGACAAATCACTTTACCTGAAAGTTCTGTAAGGGTGCCTCCTAAGGCTAGAAGAAATGGGATTGATAAGAATATATAATATGCAATATTCTTAGATGATCCAGGTAATACATGTGACAATAAAACCAAAAGGAATGCTCCAAGGACTATATAACAAGCGGGGACACTAAACACTTTAGGACAAACGCCTTGTTTTTTGAATTCAACAATTGATAAATTCACAGCTCCGTATATTGCAAATAGAAGAATGGCAAGAATTACATAGAAGATTATCTGTTTCATAGTTGTGTATGTTATATATATCTAGCTTTCAAATGACTCATCTTGTATATAGAATCTGCGGTTGATATATGTATATATATTGCTCACACTTAGCTCAGTTGTAGATGGACCTATTCTTAAATAGAAGTGTTCAGTATTATAATCTAAGAATGCCTTAGTTCTTCTGCAGTCAATACACAAGTCTGCATCATAGAATATAATTTCTGCCATTTTTGTGATTGTTTGTTTAGATATTATGAATTCGAATCAAGACAGACATTCAATATTATGCTGACTCAGTACTTATCAAGCAACACTTCTTGTGCCAAGAATAAGAATGGGTATAAGCTTCTGTTTATGTGTGATTTAGATAGGGGAGTGTGTTCTGGCTGTTCTGGAAGTTTTCTTAAATATCAGAATATGTCCTAGATTTCAGAATTTTTATTGACATATATTCTTCGTGATTAATTCTGAACGGATATTTACAGACTTGAGAATTTTAAAATATTAGCAACCAGCCCTTTCCCTTCATTGCTGATAAACATATCGCCATTAGAGTCAAAACATATACCTTCTGGCTGGACAAATGACGAATGATCTAAAAAATGAATGGATACAATTTGGAATTCAGGATTTATAATCAATAATGTCTTTCCTACAGTGGATAATAAGTAATAACAATTATCAACTGGATTTTTAGAAATTGCTGAAGGTGAAAAGTCTAAAGCCCTTTTTATTCTGCGCTTCGATTCCTTTTTAGATAAGTGTGTATTGTTGTCCTGATATTCTATGAAAGATTCAAGCTTATTGTCATCTATTACGAATAGCGGTTTATCAATAAATAAATCATTATCGAGATCGTAGGTATATACTGCTTTTGACTTCTTGTATTTCGATCCTCTTTCTATGTTTGGTGAGCCCTTACAAGCAATAAGTAAGGTGTTTGTTTTCCTATCATATCCTAGTCCTTCCGCGTCGTTTTTAGTTTTTAGAGGTGTTTTTATAATACGTTTTACATCTTCTGATATTAAGTCATATTGTATTATACGACCACTTGATTTTAGCACGTATATTTCATTGTCCACCATTTCAATTCCTTCATAGTCTCCTTTCTTGCCAAATTTATACTTTGATGATACTTTACAGTCTTCTAGCGCATAAATAAATGCTTTCTCATCATTTACTGCATAATGAATATTGGATTTATGATCCATAGTCAAAGCAGATATTTCTACTAGTTCTTTAGATAAGACGCATTTTTCTGGTTGTGTCAAATCATATTTGAGTTCCGTATTCTGATTACTATTGTTGGTTTCATTATGCTTCTCAGAAATAGTACTAATACTCACTGATGTTTCATCAAGATTGACTAATTCAGTTTTGTCCACTGATTTTGTGCGATCGCCGTTTTTACACCCAGAAACGGATAAAAGGATAATCACACCCAATAAAATAAACTTAGAATGTAATTTCTCTTTCATACGCTATGTTATCATGTTCTATGAATTGTCCAGGGACAATAAACTGTAAGGTTGCCTTCTTTTTATTTTTGAAGACTATTTTAGCATATCCTTTTTCTCCAGTGCTAAATCTAGAGCCTTTACCCATACCTACTTTATTGCTTTTACTTGCGGACCCACTTACAACATAGTATTGATTATCATTCTCAATAAATTGTAACGTATGTTCATGACCGGATGCTACGATACTTCTTCCATGTGCTTCTAGATTCTGAATTAAGTTATTTCTATATAGTTGATAGGTTGGATGATAGACATCTTGTTCTGAGAGTCGTAATCTCATCCTATTAAAAATAAAGCCTGCAGCAGGCAAGGGGAGATATAACCAATTGAATCTCTGAGTCAATGGGAAAATATCTGATTTAAGTGGAAACTTACCTCCATGGTGAGCATATGTATATGGTGGATGATGAGAGGCGACTATTAAGGTATTCTCACTATTTTCCGCTATTTCCGTGTTCAGTTTTTTTAAGAACTCTTCGGGAGTCTTGACATCACATACTGATTGGTCTCCCGTTCTTGCATTTTCATTCAAGAACCAATGTGAGTCCATCAAAAGTAATTTAATGCCCTCAGCAAGCTCTACAACTTGCGGATCACCACATCCTTTGTCGGGAAGAAAGAAATTATCTTGTTTAGAATAATTTGGAGTATGTCGTAGAAATGAATCTACTAACATCTCCTGTCTCCTCAAACCAATCCGACCAAAAGTATACCAATCATGATTCCCTGGAACAAAGTACTTCTTCCCTTTGAAGTTTGACATTGTATTCAATTGTGCTTGAAGTTTATATCTTCCTTCACGATGATACACACTATTGTTTGGTGCTAAACCCACAGGATATATGTTGTCTCCTAACCATACAATAGCTGACCTGTCACTTTCGCTATCTAGTTCTTTTTTTAAATGATCAAAAACTAAATTGGTTTCGCCCAAAATTGAATTTCCTGCATCACCCAGCAAGTAGACCGTGTAATAGGTATTATCTTCAGCTTGTTTCCTTTCCCATTCTCCTTTATATTTAGGTTTATAGCTTACGCAAGAAGATAAACAAGCGATGATTATAGTCATCACAAGAAGCATCAAATATTTATTGTAGAGTCTCAAATATTGACATATTATTGGTTAAATAGAAAACGAATAATTCACCACAAACATAATACATTCGCTTGTCAAGAATGAGTGTTTAATACTTTTCTATTCGCATTTCTATTAAGAATCATTTAATACCTAGTATTCCTAAAATTATGTTAGCGTTCAGAACATTAAATGACACAAACCAAATAGTATAATAGAAATGATTATTCCATATAAGAAGACTAAGTATGACGTGCGTATTAGTCGATATTTTTTGGCTAATTTTACGCCTAATGTGTGAATATCCTTTATGATACTAGGGTAGAGTGTCTCACCATCTGCGATAGTACTCATCACAGAATCAGTATAGTCCGAAAGCTCCATGTCACTAAAATCTTCGAAAGTCATCAGGTCTCCAGAATTGAGGTTTTTAACTGGATTGTTCTTTTCCCAAGACTTAGGAATCGTAGCTAAGATTGCAAAAGTAATAGATAGCACATTCGTGATAACGAGTCCTCCAACCGCGTATATCAAATGCGGATCATCATCTAATCTAGTATATAGCGTACCTAGAACCATCGAGATAATGATTGCATTGGCTGTTATGAGAATGTTAGCCTTTGTATCAACTATCTGCAACCTTGCGTAAAGATTTTTTGATGCTAATCTGAACCAAGTTTCGATTCCTCGTTCAGGCCTAGATTCTGCCTTTACAAGTTTCTTTTTTAATTGTTTTAGTTCTTCTTTATCTACACTCATTTCTTCCATGAGCGCTTCTTCCATCATTTTGGCCTTTTTCTTCTCAGCTTTCTCCATTAATTTCCGTCTCTTCTTCTCTGTTTTCTCTTCTTCCATGATTAAAAATTTAGTACCAGTCGCGTACCCGCAATACCGACTGTTTGAATTGTTAAGTTATTATTTTTGACAAGATGCATACTTGGGATAAGATATCCAACGGCTGCACCAATCGCGTATCCTCCAATTACATCTGTTGGGAAATGTTTTCCGGCACGAACTCTAAGATAACCGATAACTGCAGGTATAGTCGCAGCGGTTGCCCAAACCAATTTTTTATTCATTTCGGGGTGCAGGTCAGTAATTATTCGTGCTGTCAGAAATGCAAAAGCGGTAGTGTTCGACGTATGCCCAGAAACAAATGAACGATTAGAATCACTTCCTAACTTCATTTCTATATCCACATTAGGATTGTAATTAAATGGTCTGTATCTATCTGCACTGACTTTAATAATATTAGTAATACCATTAGTAATTAAAGCCGTCTCTAGAGCCATAATTGCAATTGAACCTCCATCAGCTCTACATTTTTTTGAGAAATATGTAATAAATGGCAATGTCGCCGAAGAATACAATAAAATATCACTTACGGTCTGAGCTCTAGATGAATAGTTATCTATCGCACCGCGATCTAAAAAGTTCAAACCATTTGGATCCAGCATATTAATTTCACTAAGCGACGGATTATCTGAATTAGTGTCTAGTAAGAAACCCAACCCAGTCAATCCAGCCCCTATAGCTATAGTCGCTCCATCCTTATTGAAGGATGTGAAATAATACTGCGAAGATGCTTCTACAGAAAATGTTAAAATTATTATTACTAGTATAGATATCTTATTTTTCAAAAACATGTTACATATCATGGTGAAATAGTATTTAGAATGCCAATGCTCCTCCAATTGATAGTTGTGCATCTTCATTGGCAACATAATATCCGATCTTGAATCCCAACATGTCAAGAGGCGTAATATATAGACCGCCACCAAAACTTGTATGCCAGTCATCAATGTCTTCTCCTTCTAAAAATGATCTTCCGTAATCAAACGAACCAAAGATTCCTAACCCAGATCTGAAGCCTCCATTTCCTTGCAGGAGTTTGATTCTCAAATCTGTTGCATGATAAACGATTGCATCACCACCAAACCTATTTGTTTTATATCCTCTTAGTCGAGATTGGTTGGATAAGTAATTTGCATGAAAGAATTCATAGTCACCAAAAGTATACGCTCCTCCAAAATTAGTTGCTATCACTATATTATGTGTCGGAGTAAACGGTATGTACGCTGCCACATTAGATGATAATGTAAGGTTGCTATATTTAGAATCAGATAGGCTTTGTTTATAATCTGCACCCATATTGAAGATGAAACCTCTTGTAGGTAGAGTCGGGCTATTTACACGATTACTACTATAGTGAATTCCTAATCCAGCATACATTTTATTTTCGAAATCTGAACTAGTTCTATTTGCTTCATCCAAGAATATAAATCTCGTTTCGTCATCATCATTGAGTTCGCTATCAAGATCAAAATATTCTAGTGATGGATTAATGCTCAATGTTCTATTGTTTCCTAAATCCTTTATTATTTGCGGATTAAGATCAAGATGCTTTCCTCTAACGATAAAGAATGTTGGACTTCCTGCTTCTTCTTCATTCGGCAATAATTCTTCAAAATTCACATATTTATTTCCGAGCCCATAAAAGAACTGTGTAAATGTAGGTCCAACCACGTCAGCATTAACTTTTAGATCCCACTTAGGTCCAAATATCATCGGCCAATGCCCAGCATACTTACCAACAATAGCGGAATTAGCCCAATAGTAACCGATAGATAACATGTGGTTAGATTTATATGGATTTTTTCTGAATCCGTTTCGCTGCCATAGTATATTGTAACTAAGTCCGATGCCTTCGTCAGTGTAGAATGATGGCAAAGGAAAGTGGATTGTTCGATCTATTTTCCAGTCACCTCTATCAAATCGATTTACGCCATCCTGATCAGATAACTTTGACTTTACTTTGTTTCCATTTAGAGTCATTCCTTGAGGTCTATCATAGGCTAGTATTTTTATTGTAGAAGATTCGTTATTAACGATATCATCTCCACTCCCACCAACTAGCCTTACCTTAACAGATGTTTTTTCATCACCATAAAAGTTGAATATATCCTTCTTCTTTAATCCAAATAATCGCAATTCTTCACAGTCTTCACCATTTATTTTTCTTGACCATATTAGATTCTTTTCATCGTTGTCTATATGATATGCATTTACCAATAGTTGATTATTCTCTAATGCCGTCACATCGAATACATTCTGACCATTGGTGCCCATTACAGTGACTTCTTTTGTCAAGTACTTGTAGAAATCTCTTGCTGTTTCTATCAGATTACTTCTTCTTAATTTTAGTTTATTGATAATGCTATTTCCACTGATGTCATATATTTCTTGTGGCCAATCGGCAAATGCACTTGCAATAACTTCATCGGTTATATTGTTTTGTAATTTCAGAGCGGCATTCACAAAATCCTGCTCATTCATTTGAGAAATAAAATGACGGTCAAAATGTCTCGCATTAAATGAAAGACCACTTACATTATCTACTTCATCATCAAATTTCCTCAATGATGGTGTGACATATGGTCGACTAGCAATATAATTAAGAAAACCATCATTCTTGAAGAATACCTGATCTCTGTCTCTCGGTATCGCTCGATATACTTTCTTGCCGGGAGAAGCCTCGTCACTATAAACGCCCCATCTCCATTGGTCATCGTGTCTATCCCAATCACCGATTAATAAATCAAATAATCTTGCCTTAAGGACATACTTTTGATCTACTTCATGCTTATGGTTTTTCTTTAATTTCTCAATAAGTTCAGGAGTGTTTACTGACTTTGTTGCTCCTCCATAATTAGGATGCCCAGCCATGTTGCCTCCAGGTCTTTCTTCGAAGAGATAAAGTCTTTCCCCTAGACCAAGATTATAATCACCCAAAGCTTTTTGTTTTGGTAACCAGACAACTTTAGGATTTGCATGGTATATCTGAGCGGCTTCCGCTAGTTGAGGTATTGCGACAGCACCATAAGGATGCGCGGCAGAAAGTCCGTCTTGCATCACTCCTTCTGCAAAAGTCCCTCTTAATGCTGGAGGTACTACTTTAGCTATGTCTTTGTCAATACTTCTTATTACCCATTGATTACCGTCAGAATTTTCAAGTCGTAAAGATTTCGTTTGGAAGCCTCCTCCTTGTTGAACAGGAGTTAGACCACCTTTTACTTCATCCAAAAGTAAGACAGGTGCATCGATTATGGTTCCCCATTCCGCTCTATATGTTTCTCCCATACCAAGTCTCCCTTTTGAGTATGTTTCAGACGCTTGTGTCTGCACAGTTTTTGGATAGTTTGCTAGATCTTTATATACCGTTTTATCTGTGTAGTCAATCACTTCTTTTTTATATAAAAGCTTTTTATAAACAGATTTAGCCACTTTGGTATTGGACGGATCTGGAATAAAGAACTCTAACCATAGCTCAAGATCTTTGGTATGCGTGATCTTACTAAACCCTTTACTCATATATGCAAATTCTGCATTCCCACCTTTTTGTACGAATTCTACTTCAGAGCCACTACCAGCAACTACATAGTGATTATCATTCTCTTGGATATACTGAAGGTTTTTATCGTGTGCCGAAGCATGTATAATACCTTCAAAATTACTCATTGCAAGGTCCATTGTAGATCTGTATGCTTCATATTGAGGGTGACCAAATTTTTGCTGACCTCCGTTAATCTTTTTAATGCTTGTTATAATACTACCCAGTACTGGTAGAGGTAACATGTGATTAGCCATGCTATAGTTTCCTCCAGTTTTACCATTAGAGTGCACTGGATGGTGTGCAGCGATGATTACGTTTTTACTTTTATTTTTCGCGAGTATCTCTTCAATGAAAGTGACAAGCTCTAATTCGTTATCAATCTCACAACCGGATCTTTTTCTCTCTTCTGAACCGTCGCCTTGTAAGACCCACTGAGAGTCAATCAACAATAATATTAGATCATCTGTAAGCTTGACTAATTTAGGCTCACCACATCCATTTGATGGGGCGAAAATGTTTTTACCATTTACCTTGGACTCTAAATATTCTTCTACATTACTTAATGCAGATACAGTATTGTTTTGTCCATCACTCCATTCATTATTTCCAGGGATGAAATACACTTTATCAGTATTGTCCTTTAGTTTGTTGATGCAAGCCTCAATTGACTTATCAACGCTGTCAAATGCCTCAGATTCAGTATCTGGTAAGCCCTTATCAGAAAAAGAATTCCCTAAAAATACGACCGATTGATTCTTTGAATTTTCTCTTAATTCTGATTTTATGAGATCTACTATATCAGAGTCATATGCTTTGTTTGATTCGCTTTCGATATCACCAACCAAAAATAGTTCATAATCAATATTCTCAATGCTTAATTTTGATGATTCATCAAATGATTGGCTGTTTTTTATAAACGGCTTCTTAGCGGCACAAGAACTTATATGAAGCAACATGGCTGTTAAAAATATAATACTTAAATATTTCATGATTTTTAGTTGTTATTTTGGGTCGGCTTTTTGTTTGGAGTATTTAAAGATTACATTACTTTCAATAAAGACATTAATTCTTCAATTACTTAATTTATTGATTATTTGAAACTTGCATTATTTTGAGTAGCTTTTTTTACAACTTGAACAGATTAATTTTTCTCCTTGCACTTTCAGTTTTACTCCAGTAATATTTCTTTCTACGAATTTTTGAATAAATGCTTTTCTGTAAGGCTTATCATGATTCATCTTTTTAGTTTCATCATGGAATGTATCTTGATATTCTTCCCAGCCCCAGCAGCTTGGGCAAATGTCCATAGCTATTAATTCATCCTCTGCAACAGAATTCTTTTTCTTTTTTGAAAACAAATTAGTAATAAATGACATCATATTATTTGTTAGTTTATAAAATATAGATTCTGACATCTATCAATTAAGGTAGATGTCAGAATAGAATAAGTAATGAATTCATCTAGTCAGGTTGCTTATACCAATTGACGACCAATAATTATGATAAATAAATGAAATGATCAAATTTGATGAGCTAGAAGATTCAAAACAACGAATTTTACTTATTTGCTTTTTGAAGTGCTTTCTTTAATTTTGCAATTTTCTTTTGTAATTTTTTATTGACAGTTTTAAGTTTTTTAACGCTCGCTTTTACGTCTTTTCCCTTTTTAACTTTCTTTTTATTCTTACTCATTTTTGATAATTTGATTATTAATTAATTAGTACTGCCATTGTGATAAAGAGGGGGGTAATAATTGTCCCTTTCCAAGGCGGTCAAATGATTTTGAATCGTTTGAATTAACTAAAAATCATCCTGATGATTAATAAAATAGTAATAATTTATTTCAGCTCTCTTTATATTAATACTGATGTACATAATGAGTGCCAAACTATTAATGAGTAACCCAATAATTAATAGATTGATATACAGTTTATTATATATAAGTAAAAAGCAACAAAAATGAATTTGTTATTCTTGTTCCTATATTTCAGACATTTTATGATTGTATTTCAGAACTTTATGAAATAGAAGTTGGAATAGAAATAATACAGACCGTTCCTTTTGGTTCATTCTTCTCATAAGTTATTGATCCCTTATGCTTTTCGATGATAGTGTTCGAAATGCTTAGTCCAAGTCCTGTTCCATTTATTGGCCCTTTTGTGGAGAAGAAAGGTTCAAAGATCATGTTAGATATTGATGAATCTATGCCAGATCCTGTGTCTCTTATTATGATATTTATAGCTTTATCGCCTTCTTCTAAATCGATTTGAATAACCCCTGCAACATCGATGGCTTCAATAGCATTAAGAATTAAGTTCATGAAAACTTGATTGAGCTGGCCAGGATAGCACCTGATGAAAAGTTCAGTAACTTTATAATGTCGCTCTATGGTTATTCCTGCTTTTATTTTGTTTGATAATAGGGTAATGGTTGATTCTATCCCTGAAATAATATCATATGACACCAGGTTTATAGTATCCACTCGAGTAAAAAGTCTTAAGCTTTTTACTATTTCTGCCGTTCGTTTAGCACCATCTTCTACCGCATCTATCATTTGCTGGATATCCTGATAGACTGTTTTTAGATCTTCTGTATTGTGTTTACTTTTTAGTGTTTCAACCAGTGTTTTTAGATTGTTTACACCATTGTAGATGAAGTTTACTGGATTGTTTATTTCATGAGCGACACCTGCGGTTATCTGACCTAAAGATGCTAACTTTTCAGATTGAATCAATTGTGTCCTTGCTTCTATAAGATTTTTCTGACTTTCTCTTTGTTCGGTAACATCGTGTATTAGCGCGAACATGTATTGATATTCGTTTTTATCATTGTATATGAATGTCACATGAGTTTCAGTTAGTACGATTTTTTCTCCAGGGCAGATTAGTCTTTTATTAGGCTCATATAGATACGCAGTTTTATTTTTGATTGCCTTTTTGAAAGTAGCTATATCTTTTTGCAGATCTGGCGAATAAGTGAACTCCATCATAGTTTTGGTCAGAGCATCGGCCTTTTTAATACCCATCATATCGCAAAACTTTTGATTACAGTTAGAAATAGGTTCTAAAGGATCGGTAATATAAACGATGCCAATAGGGCTCTTCTCAAAGTAACTTCGAAATAGGATCTCGTTTTGTCTTAATGATTGTTCAGCATTTTTAATATTTGTTGTATCTCTCAATAGAACGGCAATACCATAGTCTTTATCATTAGATACGATTCGATTAAACTTGAATTGGTAGTGCTTACCTTCAATAGATAATTCTGAATCTAACTTGTTAAGATTTTCATTAGTGATTCGTTTAATTCCTAAGTTTAGTGATTCAGAGATTTGATCTTCACTAGAGATCATTTTTTTATATAGATCGTTGGTAATGGTTATCTCATTCTTAGAGTTGAAAATAACCAATGCCTCTGGAATCTCTTTTAGGAAAATCTCTTGTAGATTATTGGAATGTTTAAGCTTTTTAGTTTGCTCATCCACTATCTCTTTTAGTTTCACATTTCTATACTCAACTGCTTTTATTCTTATTCTATAGATAAGAAACCCAACTGTAAATAATGCAAGAAGCATAATTAACCTAAACAACAAAGATTTGTAGAAAGGTGGATTGATATTTATTCTAAGTGAAGTAATGTTAGAGGATAACTCACCATTCCTTAGAGATGCTCTTACTTTGAAATCGTAAGTTCCTCCTGGTAGATTCATAAACTGAACCTCTTGGTCGCCTTCCACTTTAATCCATTCATGATTATAACCATCAAGCTTATAATAGAAGATATTATTCTCAGGATTAGTGAAATTAATACTGACAAAGCTTACTATGAAGTTGCATTGAGAATATGTTAATTCATATTCTTGTTTAAGCGGATAAGTTAATTCAAACCCTTTCTCATCCTCGTGTTGCAGAATTCTAAGTTTTGTTATAATAGGAGTATGTACGTCCTCTAATTCTTTTACTTCTCTTGGATTAAATTTTGATATACCATACAATCCTCCAAAATATAGATCTCCTATATTAGATTTAACACTTGCGTTAGTGTTAAATTCACTGCCTTGTAATCCGTCGTTTATATTAAAATTCAGTATTTTTTGATCTGCGTTTATTAATGAGATTCCTTTGTTTGTACTCACCCATACATCATTATCATCGTCAATCTCTAGACTATATATTACATCATTTGCCAGACCAGCATTAACATCTATGTATTCAATTGACTTATCATCTACATCGAATACATTAAGCCCAGAAGAAGTACCTATGAGAAACCTTGAGTCTGACTGTTGAGAGATATTTATTACTCGATTGTTACTTAATGCAGGAACTGTTTTTGTGGTATAATAAGAAAAGTCACCTTGCGAATCCTTGACATACAATCCATTTTGAGTTCCGATCCAAAGTCTTCCTGTATTATCTAAGAAGCTATAGGTAGTTTTCTTAGAAAGCGCGTTTTCATTTGAATGATACAAAACCTCTTTCATGCTCCGAGAGGCCTTGTCAAAACTAAATAAACCATCATCCGTCGAAAACAAAACTTTTTGCTCCAATATTAGGGAATGCCTCACAGTATTGTTTTTGATGAAGTACTTACCTGAACGTGTATTAGAGTAGTTTTGAACTTTCATGTTTCTCATATCTACATGATAGATTCCAGCATCAAAAGTGCATATCCAAATATTACTTTCGTCTCTTGAAACATTGGAGACATATTGAATATTCATATCCATCGGCAAGACCTCGGACATTGACATAATATCACCGTTAGCTGCTAAAAAAGATATACCATGTTCTGTTGATATGATTATAGTATCTCCTTCATTACAAAGATGCCAGACCTTGTTGAAACCACTTAGCCCAGTCTGATTTTTATCAACTTTTATGGTTTCAAATAATTTCTTCCCCGCAGAGTATTTAAAAACACCAGTACCTACGCTGAACCAAATTTCATCATCAGATCTTAAAAAAGAATTTACGGCTACACCTATTGGTAAACCATTTTCCAAACCAGACTTGAATTCATGAGTTAGGCAATTATAAGTCTTTATGCCTTTAGATGTGCAGAACCAAATTTGATCATTACATTTTTTGATATCTCTTGTTTCTATATAATCAATCCCATATAATTGTCTAGTTTTTCCTGTCACCAAGTCATACTTTATTATTTCATCTTGATAGGCAATAAATAATGAAGTCTTGATAATCAATGATCGGTGAATATTGTCTTTTCTATACTTTATGTTATAGATCTTATCTATCTCAACCAAATTGTTTTCTATAATATTGTAGGTGAATATTCCGATAGAGGTTGATATAAGAAGCTTATCGTTCTGTAAGATTGATGCACTTTTAATCACTGCACTTTCTGGAACATTAACCCTTGAAATTTCACCTGTTTCCAGATTTATAATGTCCAAGCCGTTCTCTGTTATCAAACTTATATATCCATCCACTAATTCAATTTGATATATAAAATTACCAGAGATCGTCTTTGTGTCTGTCGGATCGTGATAATAATGTGTAAATGAATAGTCTGAAAGGTCCAGCTTGTTTAAACAATTGGAAGTCGCTATCCAAAGGTTGCCACGCTTATCATTGACAATATCCATGATTTCATTTCCACAGATACTATTTTCTTCTTGATTATTGTTTCGAAATATTCTCGTGGAAATCCCGTCAAATCTATCCAAACCGTCAGCTGTCCCAAGCCAGACGAAGCCGGACTCATCCTGAGCCATAGACAAGACGGTATTTTGACTTAATCCGTTCTTAAAATCTATCGCTTCAAAATCTTGTGCACTCAAGTTGAAACAAAAAAATATTAATATGTAAATGATTCCTTTCAAGCCTATTTTCTTTTTATTCCAATTTTATCCATTCTACTGATTAGGGTTTTTGGATTGATCTTTAAGTATTCGGCAGCTCCTCCTGGCCCAAATACTTTACCCTTTGTTTTTATCAACGTAGATTGAATGTGATTTTTCTCATTTTCTTCCAATGATAAGTCATTGTTATTGCTCATATTAATGTTAGTACATTCTGGTTCCCATGAACTAAACTCTAAATCTTGACCTTGTTCCAGAATGAGATGTCTTTGGATAATGTTTTCTAACTCTCTGACATTGCCTGGCCAATTATACTTTAGAAGCTTCGCCATTCCGTCTTTACTTATTTTACATTGCTCCAAACCAAACTGAAACGCGTATTTTTTTATAAAGTGGTTACTTAGTAATTTGATGTCTTCTTTCCTGTTTCTTAGTGGAATTGATTTTATCGGAAAAACATTTAATCGATAGAATAGATCTTCTCTGAATTCTCCTTGCTCTACTCTTTGTTCTAAATCACGGTTTGTTGCTGCAATAATTCTAGTTTTAATTGTCTTAGTTTCATTACTTCCTAAGCTTTGCATTTCGCCTTCCTGAATTATCCGAAGTAATTTTGCTTGAATATTCAAATTCAGGTCTCCAATTTCATCCAGAAATATTGTCCCATTATTTGCGAGTTGAAATCTTCCAATTCTATCGCTAATTGCACCAGTAAAAGCGCCTTTAACATGACCAAAGAGTTCACTTTCGATTAAGTTTTCTGGTAAGGCAGCACAGTTTACTTTGATAAATGGTTTGTCAGATATCTTACTCAAGTTGAAGATGGTATTTGCAATCAATTCTTTACCAGTTCCTGTTTCACCTTCTATAAGGCATGTAGAGTTGGTTTCAGCTACCTTTTTTATCATTTCTAGAAGCGCATTGTATTCAGCATTTTCTGTAATGATTTCAGTAAATCCATTGGCTTGCGAGACTTCACTTTTTAGATATTTATTTTCTGCCTTTAGTGTTTTATTTAGTTCAGATAATTCGGATAAGAGATTAATATTTTGACTCCTTATTTTTTGTAATTCTAATCCAGTTCGCAGTGATTGTTCCATTTCAGAAGCCTCCCAAGGTTTTAGAATAAACCGATATATTCCGCAATCATTTACAGCTTTAATAATAATATCTACTTCACTGTAGCCTGTTAGAATAATCCGTATGCAATCTGGATACAACTTTTTAACTCTTTTAAGGAATTCAGTTCCTGACATTCCATCCATTCTTTGATCGCTAATGACCAGCTTAATATCGTTTTCCTTTAGAACATCTAGGCCTTCAAAAGCATTCTTTGCTGTGTGTATTGTGTAGAGATGTCTAAATGCAATCTTGAAAGTATTCAAATTGTGAATCTCATCATCTACGTATAGAATATCAATCATTAATCTGTAAGTCTAAAAGTTAGTTGATGGTGGTTAGATAGTAGAAAACAAAGATAGTTAAGTTAATTAGTATTTTTAAAATGAGAAGTTATTAAGGTGCAACCAATGCTGCTATTTTCATGAAAATGTTGATCTATCAATGACGGATGCAGTTTTTTAAATTTGTATGACAATAATCTACACTGAGATATGCATTATTATGAGGTTTAGATTATTTGATTATTTTCATAACAAACTTATAAATATCCTCTACCTGATTATGCCCCTTCTTCTGACCAAAGTAAGAAACAGAATACATAGAACCAATAAGTAAAGCCAAAACTGGTATAGCCCATAGAATAGCTGAAGATTCTCCTATGGATCTATTTGCAAATCCTATAACCGTGACGATTATTATAGATAACCCTAATATGGCATAGAAGAAGACAAACATTGTCCATACTTCTGGTGCAGGACCATAGATTCCTGAGATGATGGTTTGTTCATGATCATCCTCTGAAGGCTCCATCGAAAGTGAGAAGTGAGGTGACCAGTAATGCCTGTGCTCGGGTTTCGGATATACACTCACATAACCAGTTCTGACCTTTCCTGTATAGATATTATTATGAACTTGAAGCTGATCATTGAATTGCTGACAGATCTCATCAATAGACAGGCCACTGATAAGTTTAAATCTGGGCCGTAAATGAAAGACTTGCGGATCTGTGGGTGACATCATTTTCAAATTTTATTTGCGTTGAATATGCTATTGGTAATTTTAATGCCAGCAATCAATAATGCAATCAACTTAATCAATTCCAAGGCTACATACCACCAATGTGCATTTGATGCGGGTGGCTTAATACCGCTTACTATCATATCTATTCGACTATCTAGGATAGGCATCAGAAAGGCATTGTCTATCGCTACTATAAGGATAGGAACTATGAAGAGTTTCCACGTGTTCAGATTTGATTCGATCAACACAATGCCTGCGATTATGATAAAAGAGAAAATCATTTCTATCTTAGTCAGTGCACCAAAAACGAGCTTGCCAATACCCAATCCTAGAGGAAGCGTAATCCCCGGTGCTTGAAACTTCAATGGAGCCTCTAAAAAAGAAATTCCGCATAACATTCCCACCCAAATAAAGGTAATGGCGATGATAGTAATAGTTATATTTTTGTTCATTGTCTTTGAGTTTTATGATAGAGTACCCAACTTACTAAGACTCCGTATACTATCACAGTAACCGATGATAATGGCATTAATATAGCGGCTATTACTGGGCTCAATTGACCACTGATGGCAAAATATAAACCTATAGTATTGTAAATGAATGCCAGTGCAAATGCTCCATAAATTATATACTTAGCTTTACTTAGATAGTTAAGATGCTTGTATAGTTTTGGAAATTCACTAGCATCTATTATTCCATCACATGCAGGAGAAAAGTTATTTGTCTCGTCAGAGATTACAAATCCGACATTTGCTTGTTTTAGAGCGCCAGCATCATTAAGTCCATCTCCGATCATCATGACTTTAAACCCTTTTTCTTGGAGGCGCTTAATTTTATAAAGTTTGTCTTTAGGACTTTGATTGAAGTAGATTTCTACATCTTGTCCCATAATAGCTTGGATTCGGGCACTTTCATGATCCGTATCGCCAGAGAGTATTGCTATTTTATATCGTTGACCGAGCTTTGCCATTATGTCTTTTACACCTTCCCTGAACGTATGTCTGAATTTGAAACAACCAACATACTCATCATCTATCTTTATGAAAACACCTTGTTCTTTAGGCATACTTTCAGATCCAAAGATAAAGGAAGAAGACCCTAGTTTGATTCGGCTACCACAACATGATGCAATTAGTCCACTACCTATGATATCTTGATATTGATCTACGTCTATGATATCATCACTTAGAGATTTAACGATTGAGATACTCAGTGGATGAGAACTATGACTGCATACAGATTTAATTATTGTTTTTTGGTGCGCGGTAAGGATGGAGCCTTGATAAGATATTTCCAATTGCTTACTATCCGTTATAGTACCTGTTTTGTCGAAGATTATATAATCGATATCTTGTAATTGTTCTATGGTTTGCACATTTCTCAAATAGATACCATTCCTAGAAAGTAACCTTAAAATATTTCCATAGGTAAATGGGATTGCAAGTGCAAGTGCACATGGGCAAGCGACAATGAGCACAGCGGTAAAAGTGTTGAATGCCATCGATGTATCCACTGTCATCCAATACAGCATGGTAAATAGGGCAATAGTAATAACTGCAAATGTAAAATATTTGCTAATTGCCGAAATCAATTTGCTGGATCCTGTACTTTTCTTTTGGTTGAATGTGTCCTCATTCCATAGTTCAGTGAGGTAGGATTGATCAACTCTCTGTGTAACTACTATGTCAATAATCTCACCTTGATGGCGACCTCCGGCAAATAGTTGATCTCCTTTGTACCTGGATATGAGATCAGATTCTCCTGTAACAAAACTATAGTCAATTCTAGCATTGCCCGTTTGTAATATGCTATCAGTAGGGATCAGCTCTTGGTTACGGATACGAATTATGTCTCCCGGCTTTAAGTGATCTAGGGATTTACTGGTCCATTCATTATTGATAAGAACATTGGCCGATATGGGAAAGTATGATTTGTAATTTCGGTCAAAATCTAATGATCGATAAGTAAATTCTTGGAACCATCTACCAATCAACAAGAAAAATACAAAACCTGCAAAACTGTCTAGATAACCTTCACCATGTTGACCAATAATCTCATAAAGACTTCTAGTAAACAGTGCTAGTATGCCTAGTGCGATAGGCAGGTCTATATTGAAGTCTTTAAGCTTGATACCTCTGTAGGCAGACGTAATATAATCGATTCCACTATACAGAAATACAGGGAGAGCGAGCACTATATTTATATATCCTAAGCGTAGGTCTTTTGACACATTATTGAGACCAAGGTATTCGGGGAAACTCAATAGCATAATATTGCCAAAGCAAAAGCCAGCAACGCCTAGTTTAAGTATAAGTTTTCTATCATAGGAAGATAGAGGCTTCTTCTCATCTAACTGATCATAATTAATTTCTGGTTCATAACCGATTCTAGCCAACATCTCTACCACCAGTTTTAGAGATGTCGCAGTATCTCTATATGTGATCGTAGCTTTTTTACTTGAGAAGTTGACTGTAGATTTTATAATGCCGCTATCAAGAATATTTAGGTGCTCCAATAACCATAAGCAAGAACTACAGTGGATCTGCGGCACTAAGAAAGTTACCTTAGTGATACCACCATCTGAAAAATGAGTTAACCGATCAATAATCTCTTTATTATCGAGGTAATCATATGATTTTCTAGTGGAAGCTTTTTGTGATATTCCAGGTTGAACTTCAAACTTATAATAATCTGACATGCCATTCTCATGGAGTAGGGTATAGACCATCTTGCATCCATTGCAACAGAATTGTTTAGTACCGGAAAGGTAGCTATCTTCTATACAGTCATCACCACAATGGCTACAAGATATTAGAGTGTCAGAGGCTTGAATCATATGTAATTATGCGTTCAAGGCAACAAGCGCTATTAATCCAGCTGCAAATACAATCATGATAAGTATAATCAAGTAAGTGGCTATCGCATATTGTTTATGTGAGGTGTTACTCATAATTTAAAAGTTTAGTTTTTATTAAGTGGGTTTATGCGGTTCAAGATAAAACACGTAGTTCTACTAGAAAGAAGATAAACATCAACTATTTTTTTGTGTGTTTGATTGCTTCCGTTTCAGCCAGAATCCTAATTTGAGACTCAGGTAAAGAAAACGAAATTGCTGTTATAGCGGCAAGGAATATTGGTAGAGCAAGAATCGCTAAAATAGGTGTACCCATCAAAAATGGAACAATTACAGTAGCCATCATAAGGGAAAATCTCATTACTACTGTGTCAAATGATGCTGTGAATAGTGTCATAATGTTATGTTTTTATTACACTTCAAATATCGCTAGCTATCAGTTGTTGTTCGATGACCTAAATCATGATATTTCATGACTTTGATCAGTAAGACTATTGTGGCATACCTAAGAGCGCTTCATTATCCAATATAGCGATATGAGAGGATTGGATATCAATTAAACCTTCATTCTTGAAATCTGATAATGTGCGGATAGCTGTTTCTTTTGCGGTTCCTGCCATAGCTGCTATATCTTCTCGCATTACCTTTATTTTTTTATCTGGAGTTTTTTGTTCAAGTAAGAGAAGCGCATTAGCTACTTTTTTGCGAACAGAACTATAAGCTAAATCAAGAAGTTGTTTTTCATTATGATCGGCATGCTTAGCAAGCATACTGATGAATTTTGCTGCAAAGTCCCTATTGTTGAATAGTAATAATTTAAAATCTTCAGAGGGAATCAATCTTAAGACAGTCTTTTTTAGAGTGATTGCTTGATCAGTATAGATCTTATCACTTAATAATGGCATGAAGCCAAAAAAGTCTCCAATTCCATAAATATGTGTTACCAAATCTTTATCAAAATCATTGGTTTGGATTGTTTTTACTTGCCCTTCCACAACATAGTATAGCCACTTTGGGTATTGGCCTTCTTGATAGATAGATGCTTTCTTTTGATAGGTACGTTTTTCCCTGCCTTTAGAGAGTTTACGGAGTTCTTGCTCTCCATTAGCCTCATCAAAAAACTGTCGCACACCTTTTTCACTATTATCTATAGCTTTGAGTTTACTTGCTTTGTTCAGCCTCATTTCCAAAGCATCTAATAACTCAACATCATCATATGGTTTGGTGATATAATCATCTGCCCCCAAGCCCATTCCTTTTCTGAAGTCTGATTTTTCGGCTTTTGCTGTTAAAAACATGAAAGGAATATGCATCAATTCAGGATCCCTGTTTAGTATCTTTAATACTCCAAAACCATCTAGTTCAGGCATCATGACATCGCATAAAATCAAGTCAGGGTTATGCTCTCTTATTTTTCTAAGTCCGACTTTACCATCTACGGCTTCAATGGTTTTATATCCAGATAGTTCAAGAATTTCTGCAAGATTTTCTCTTACTGCTGTATTGTCTTCTATGATAATTATTGTTTTCATAGGTTACTGTTTTCTATGTTTGAATATGGAACTTTTATGAAAAATGAAGTCCCGACTTCATGCTCACTTTCAAATCTTATCGAACCACCGAGAATCTCAACATACCTTTTCACAATATTAAGGCCAAGCCCAGTTCCTTGGATGTTGGTAACATTGCCCGCTCTGAAAAATCTAGTAAACAAGTGTTTCTGATCTTCTAGAGGAATTCCTATGCCTTGATCCTTCACAACCAACTCAAAGTGGTCATTGTTAAAGTATATATCACATGAAATATCTTTATCGCTGTATTTAATAGCATTTGATATTAGATTAAAAACTATATTTCTAAGGATTCTTTCATCAACAATCACCAGTGGGTTTTCACCATGTATCGTGTGATTTATTTTTTGATCCGATTTTAATAGTTGTTTAGTATCTTCTATTATTTCCATGCAGAGAAGGTTTAAATTTAACTCCCCCACATTTATCTCTACACGCCCTTCTTCTAATTTACTTAGAGATAGGAAGTCATTCAATATACCCGTAAGGTTTGCTACAGAGGCTTTGATTCTATTTACATGTTTCTCTCGTTTATCTTGTTGCTCTTCCTTGTCGTATCTTCCAATAATGGCAGCAGAGGAAAGTATAGAGGTTAGTGGAGTCCTGAATTCGTGTGAGGCCATAGAAACAAATCTTGATTTCATTTCATTAAGTTCTTTCTCTTTGCTTAGTGATCTTGTCAATTCCTCTTGACTATCTTGCAATTTTTGTTCTGCAAGTTTCCTTTCTACTATTTCGGATTTGTATGCATTATTAGTGGACAGTAATTTATTGACCGTTTTTTCCAGTTCGTAAGTTCGTTGTGATACTGTTTCTTCCAAATTTTTATTGAGATCTTTTATCTCTTGTTCAGCACTTTTTACATCTGATAGATCATGAATGACACCTGTATATATCACTCTGTTATTCAAGATCACCTCACTTACGGCTAATCGAAATGGAAACTCATCACCATTCTTTTTCTTGCCTTGTACTTCTCTTCCAATGCCTATTATATGCGGTACTTTTGTGGTATTGTACTTATGTATATATCCATCATGTTCTGAGTGATAAGGTTCTGGCATAAGCATTTTGATATTATTGCCCTTTACTTCATCAACATTGTATCCAAATAAGTGGGCAGCTGCAGGGTTCATCTGCTCTACATTTCCACGAGTGTCGATGGTCAGTATTCCGTCAATGGCTGTGTCTATTATTGCTTCTAATTGCATCAACAGATCAGTTGTTTCATTTTTCATTCAAATACGTTTTACAATACGAAGATACTTAATCTAAATCATCTAGATTATTGATTAAAGTCATTCAGATTGATGATTTAGATCATCTCCTATGTTCGTTGCTTGCCCTACTTTTGTTAAAAATAATTATACTATGAATCTACTAGGACCAGTAAAAGACATTATGACTGCAAATCCATATACACTGACACCCTCAGCGACGATTGGTGACGCAGCTAAGATATTTGATGAGCATAAAGTTCATCATATTCCAATTGCTATAGATAACACATTATTGGGTATTGTATCAATGAGCGACTATCTGTTTTTTCGAAGAGGATTTCTTGACAATCGAGATGATGAGAAAATTGAGGACATAAGAATGAATAACTATGAAGTTAGTTTTATTATGACGAAGGGGATCGCTACTATGGAATCCACAGAAAAAATCAATGTAGCTCTTGAAATTTTCAAAGAGAATCTATTTCATGCAATTCCAATTGTAGATGAAGGGGTACTAACAGGAATTCTTACCACCCACGATATCATTAAAAATTTAGCTAAAGACAATGAAGCTTATGCAGAATACGACTGAAATAAAAGTACTGGGAACCGGGACTTCCAAACATCAGATGGTTACTTCAGTATTGAAAGAATATATTAATAAAGCGGGAATTGAAATTACTGTAAATGACTGTAATGATATTGATTCATTCCTGAACTATGGAATTGAATTAGTACCTGCAGTAATTTATAAAGACCAAATATTCAATATTGGTAGTAATGGTAGTTTTAATGTAGCGCTAAGGAAGGTCGTTACCGCAATACTCAAAAACAGTAATTTTGGGCACCTTGAGAAGATTGTTATCCCTATAGATTTTTCGAATGTATCAAGTAATGCATTCGCCTATGGACATCGATTAGCGACAGATCTTGGTGCTGTTACCAAAGCGGTACATGTTTTTTCGCCCTCTGCCAATGAAGTTGTGGAAGGGACTACAGAAAATATTGATTTTATTAAGTTGCATGAAGTATATCTAGAAGACTTTGTTGCAACATTTGATCATGATTGGGGAAGCGACTTGATGCGCGTCTCATTAATCGATAGCGAATATAGAACTGGATTTCCTGGAGAGCAAATTCTAGACTCGATAGATGAGAATGCCGCTGATCTTACTGTCATTGGATCTACAGGGAAGACAGGTTTTTTTCAAAAATGGTTCGGTTCAGTTTCTACTAAGATCATGAATGAGTCGCCCTCTCCAGTGTTAATTGTTCCTGAAGGTGCTAACTATCATGGAGTGCATAGAATAGCTTATGCTTATGATAACATCAATCAAGATAAAAAGGTAATAAGTGAGTTGGCATCATTTGCAGATCGTTTTGGTGCAGAGATCCATCTCATTCATGTCGAAAATGGGGGCGTTCCTGATCCTGGCTATTATCTCTCTGAATTACTATGTAAAGAATATCCTTCCGCATTAATTATAACATCTTCAATCAAAACAGATGATATTTCGAAAGGAATAACGGATTATTGTATAACCAAGAGTATCGATATTATTAGTTTATCAACTCATAAGAAGGGCTTTCTTGAGCTACTTTATGATGATAGTATTAGTCAGAAGGTATCTGCGATGACGAAATTGCCATTGTTAGTTCTAAAATGATAATTCAACCTTGATGATCATTATCTGCAGTCAATTAAGTGCTTCGTTTAGTTATATACAATGATGGATTTCTGTCGACTTTTTTATTCTATTTGTAATTATTGAAAGGGAGGGGGCTATTGTTTCTAATATGGATGGTTGTTTCTAAGTCTGTTCAAAAAGACAATGTTGTTTTCTAACTGAGTAAAACTCATAAATAAATGAATGTGAAGATATAATTATTCATGGCGTTACTTTTTTATTTAAACCGATAGACTAGAGATAGGAGAGATGAAGTTAGAATGCCTTTTGGTAGGAAACCGGAAATGCTAATTATGAATATGGACTTCTTAAAACGATGCAAATAAAATGGAAGCAACCACGTTTGATTGCTTCCTCAATTAACAAATTACCGCATACATTTTATTTTGTCTTTCTTATTTAGGTTTAGCAGAAATTTTACAGATGCCTTTTTAAAACATAAAACCTAGTTGAAGCCCTACTTTAGGCTTTACCCCTTTATATTCCGGATCGAATACGCTTATATCTTCGTAGTAGTAATTTGGATCAACAATATCAAACCTTGTGTCGGTGAAGTCTGAATATCTGACTCCGCCACCTATATAGAAATCAATCAATATTTTTTTAGTTATATCTAATTGTACACCAATTATTACTCCTCCTTCTGTGGCATTTACATCTTTAGTCATCATTTGTGTTAACGATTCATCTAGCTTATCATCCCACCAAGAAAACTGATAGTCTTCGGTGTAATCTAGATATTGAGCATACACACCAGCATACAATCCAATATTATGAAATCCTAGGAAGACAGATTTTTCATCATTTCTGACATGAGATAAATAGACTCTGTACTGAGCTCCCAATTGATAGCCTTCCTTTGATTCTCGGATATCTTCTTTCAGAAATATAGATGGGAGGATAATCAAACTAGATGATCTGTCTCCAAAATATCTCTCATAAGAGATCTCGAATTGAGCGTTTCCAAATTCTGAGGGACTAATCTTGATAGCATTTACTTGATCAAAATGTGCACTCTGGCTCATTCCCAATACTGGTAATATACATAGTAAGAATTGAATTAAATTCTTCATGCTTTTTGTTTTTAAGTAATGGATATAATAATTTTCTTTACCTACTATGATGTTACAATGCGTTCATCTATGATGAATTCTAAGACATCCTTAGACGTTATAATTCCTATTAAATTACCATCTGAGACAACAGGTAATGCGTGGAAATCCCCTTGAAGTAGAAGCTCTATAGCATATTCTATATCATGTTCAGGTGTAACAAAGACGGGTTTTACAGTCATTATTTCCCTTGCTGTTGTGACAAATAGTACTTTATTGGTATATGATTTACCAGTAGTAGATTTAGAAAGCTCTAATGCCTGCCTGTATAGGTCTGATTTTGATATTATGCCTAATAGATTTTTCCCTTTATCGACTACAGGAATATGGTCAAAGTCATGATCTTTAATTTTTTGGATGACTTTAGTTACGCTATCGTCATCATAAACTGTGACTGGATTAACAGTCATAATATTCTCTATGGATAGATCCTTTTTCATTTTTATTGAGTTTTATATCGTGGCTAAAAACGGAAGTAATTCTTCCTCTTGGGCTATGAATGTTTTTATATAGTTTATATACTTTTCTCTGAGTATTGTCGCATAATTGCACAAGTCATAATTAATATAATCATCACTCCGTACAGCCTCATTCAACTCTTCTATAGATTTTTGAAGATGTATTTTTGCCATGGTTTGTATTTTGTATCCCAACTCATTTTTACCAAATAGTTCAATGGATGGATAGTGTAAATTGACCAATTGCCAATCTTCATTCATACAGTCAACCATCATTTGGAATTCGCCCCACTCGTATAAGTCTAGTTTTGGATCCATGGCTGCTTTAGTTGTGTAATACATCTCTTCTTCAAATCTCCATAGTTGATATAGATAAGGATCGTAACTATCTCTTGTTTGTAAAGAAATATATTGCCCTTTCAATTCTCGAAGTTTTTCTAATGACCAATGGTTAGGTTCATTTGAAACTTGATCAGCATATATATGTAAGTCTTCTAGCAGTAATTTTATATCATTATTTTCATCTTGACAATATATTTTTTGACTAATTTCTATATTGTCAATCAAGTCGATAGTATGTAGTTTAGCTAGTTCTTTTTCTGCAACGTACAAATCATATTCGATTGTAGAAAACAAAAGTTGAGTCTTGCTATGGTCATCAATTTGTTCAGAATATGATATTGTCTGATTATTAGACTCATTTTCACAACTATAAAATATACTTAAGATTAGTGCTGAAAATAGAAGAATGAAATATTTCATAAGAGTAGAATTTGATTGTTTTAATACACTTCAAATATCAAGTCATTTTGGAGGTTTATAAATGATTAGCATCAAGGTTAAAAATGATCTAAATCATGTTTCTAAATCTTTAAAAAAAGGATAAGTCTTTCTGGAAATCGAGAAACCTATCCATAGAAATTCAAAACTTATCATTTATTCTGGCAAAACCATAAGTGGGATATTGGTTTTAGCAATTTCGGCAGAAGTGTTACCAACAGTAAGTAACCTTTGTAGAAAACTCTTTTCTCTTCTTACCATGATCAACATTCCAATATTGTTTCTTTCAGCATAATTTTTCAACGCTGCTATCGTGTCATTACTTTCTTCGATTACAACCTCTCCCATTGCATCACCTAGATACTTCGATATGAATGCATCAAATGGAATAGTAGCCTCTTCCTCTTTTATATGTAGGATGTCGATCTTTTGATTTAAATGTTTGGTGAACTCTAATGGCACCCTAAATATATCTGCATTATCTAGACCCTTATTGTCAAGGGCTAATATTATCTTGTTATTTGTCAGCTTATGTTTTACTGTTTCTGGTATGGCTAAAATGGGTACAGGCGATTTGCTAGCTAGTTTTTTGGTCGTACTGCCAAATAGAATTGTTCTTAAACTATTGCCGCCCTGTGTGCCCATGACGATAAGATCAATTTCAAAATGCTTTGCGTACTTCAAGATTGAACCTACAGTGCTTCCTTTCATTATTTTAGTTACGGGAGGCGCATCTTTTTTCACGAGAGCGCCCATATCTGAAATTAGTTTTTTCATGTCTTCTTCATGATTTTCTCTTACTAAATCATCAATATTAACGAATGATGCAGAACTTTTAGTTACTTGGTACACTGATAGAATGTGTAATTCGGCTTGGAGTTCATTGGCTATGTTTAATGCATATTCTAGTGCAATTGTAGAATGCTCAGAAAAGTCAGTCGGGCAAAGTATCTTCATTTTAATTGTTTTTAGATATTCATAATAAGACTTGGTAAAATCTAGTATTAATGATTAGATTTTTTGTCATTAGTTATTTGTCAATAAATGGCTTTTTGGAATAGGCAACATTAATCAGGTCATAGGTTGTAATTATTCCTACTAATTTGTCTCCGTCAATTACAGGGAGAGCATGAAAGAGATTCTCTTTGAAAATGTCAGAACAGATCTCTAAAGTGTCATCAGGACCTACAGTTACTAATTCACGATTCATTCTATCATCTGCGGTGTTACTGTTAAGCAATTGCTCATTTGCCTTTATGGAAGTTCTAAGTTTGAGATTTGTACCCCAATCTTTGAGTAACTGAACATCATTTTTTGTGAGAATGCCTAAAAGTGTATCATGATCGTCCACGATAGGTATATGATTGAATCCATGTTCAATCATAAGTGTTTCCACTTTTGACATTGCTTCATTCTCTCGTACAGAAATCACGTCTTTGGTCATGATATTCTTTACTTTTACTTGTAAAAGTTCTATTGTATCCATTATTTTGTTTTTATGTGATTTCTGAAATATTTTATTAGGTCATAGTTGGTCAGTATTCCAACTAACTCGTTATTTTGGTTGATCGGTAGGCAGTTGATTCTCTTTTCGACCATGATATCCATTGCCTCTGATAGTAGCTTGTCATGCTCAAGGCAAAAAGGCTTAGCCGTCATGATTTCATCAACAGTTGATAATTCGTACTTCTTTTTTCTTAGGAATTCATCAAAAGAATGATTGGATATACCCTCAAGAAATAATAAATCGCCTAAGCTTATAATCCCTCGAATTTCACCCATAACTGCTATTGGTATATGATGGATGTCAAATTTATCGAAGATCTCTTTTGCACGCTGTATTTTATCTTTTGGGTGCAGTACTTTAATATTGGTACTCATTATTGTATTGATCTGTATATTTAGGCTGTTATCCATGTTATAGATTTAAGGTGCTAAGAGTTGTTATTTTATTATGAGAACTGGACAATCTGCAGTGCCCGCCAAGTCAATGGCAGCATTTGGAGTAAAAAGTTTCTTTATCAAGCTCCGATCCTTGTTACTCATGATTAGGATGTCAGGGTTTTTATCTTCTAGAAAATGTCTAATGCCAGCATTTACACTGTAATCCGAATAAAAAGTAGAATCTGATTTATAAGGTTTTGCTAATTCTTCAAATTCTTTTAGAACAGAATTCATTAATCCACTTGGCTGAGAGAAAAAACTAGATGTATCTATACTGACAAAGTGAATGATCGCATCTTCCGAAGGAATTAGAAGCTTCATTGCACTATGGAATGTATCTCGTTCTTCTATATCTAGATTTGATGCAAAAATGAGATCATCAATTTTATAGTCAGTCATCTCTGACTTGATCACTAATACAGGAATGTCTACACTTTTGATTACTTGTTGAGTCGTAGTTCCCCATACACTATCGCTCTCATCTAATCCAGTAGATCCCATGACGATTAAGTCTATGTTTTGAGAATTTACAATGTCAATGACTCCATGGACGAGATCAACTGCACCAATAATGAGGTGAACATTTACGCCCATATCAATTGCTTTTTGCCTCCAACCATCAAGTTTTGTATTGATTACTTTATTTTTTCTGTTTCGAATAAATAATTGCGGATCAGCATCTAGTTCATACATAATATGATCAGATGATTTTAAAACGTGATAGATTTCAAGATCTGCGTTATGTCTTTTTGCAAATGTCAATGACGCTTCTATTGCATGATTTGCAATGTCTGAGAAATCGGTAAGTGTAAGTATCTTTTTCATTCTTGGATTATTTATAAACCAAATATTCAAAATAATTCAGAATCAAGAACATGATTTAAATCATAATACAATCTGATTCTAATCATATCGTAAGAGCAAGGTATGTCGGAGTATTGTATAACTATTTTCTTACAGAAAGTAAAGGCGTATTTCAAATGTATATGATAAGGATGTTATTGATAATCAATGAAGTACTAGGATGAAATACTCAGAAATCATTTTACAAACTCCTAAAATTTTAGATAAATTATAATATGGATAAGGTCAATTTTATTTTTTTATTTCTTGCTTTGATCGCTGAGATTATAGGCACCGTTGGAGGTTTTGGTTCTTCTGTGTTTTTTGTTCCTATCGCAAATTTCTATTTTAATTTCGAGACGGTTTTGGGGCTTACGGCCGTTTTTCATGTATTTAGTAATATCAGTAAGATCGCTCTATTTAGAAAGGGGTTGGATAAAAAACTAATCGTCTATCTTGGAATTCCTGCGGTCCTTTTTGTAATTATTGGAGGGGTTCTGGCGAAGTATATAGTAACTACTTATCTCGAAATAGGATTAGGAGTATTTTTAGTTCTCTTAAGCGGATATTTCCTAATTAATAGTGATGCGAAAATTAAAGAAGGAAAATCACAAGCTATTTTCGGTGGCACGCTATCTGGATTGTTCGCAGGTTTATTAGGTACTGGTGGTGCTGTGAGAGGGCTTACTATGGCAGCATTTAATTTAGAAAAAAGTGTATTTATAGCTACATCCGCAGTAATAGATTTTGGAGTTGATTTTAGTAGAACTATTGTATACTATCTTAATGGATTTATCAAAACAGAAGTCTTGATTTACGTACCATTCTTATTGGGCATTGGATGGGTTGGTACATGGATAGGTAAAAAAGCATTGAATTATATTCCACAGAAGAACTTTAGAAGAATCAGTTTGCTATTGATACTTTCTGTTGGATTATTAACGATACTAAAGATTTGCTTTCAATAATATTTATTGATGCCATTTGTGTCTATAACACAATTTAAATAATTGGCAAGCCATTCAATTTCTATTCGCTAGTTGATATTTTTCTTCCTGGTTTTTATTAAGAAACAAGTGTCGATAATACTTGTATTACAGTCTAATTATGTGCCCGGAATAAATACATAATAGCCTTTATTACTAGTGATTGAAATCATATAGCAGAATGATATTAATCACTTTTAGTCGCGTTAATATAATTGAATATTGCAATAGAAAACAAACCAATAGTAATCATGAGAATATTAATCTTAGTTCTAATTGTAATGGTCATTTCTTGTTCGCCTCCAGTAGTGTTTGAGCAAGCATATCCTTCAGATCAAGAGGACCTTAAAGAAATACCTAGTTCTTTTCAAGGAGCATTCATTTGTGAGAGCGATAGTGCATTGGTTCTTATATCGGACAACAGTATTGTACTTCACAAGACTCATTATTTCGACACTAATGTACGCCATGTCGAGGAAAGAGAGGATTGCAAGATTGTAGATGATAAAATGTATGTGACTGGCAGATTAGAATGCATTGCTGTTACTCTTGTAAATGATACTTTGGTTAGAGGAATAGTAAAAGAGACTGATACTTTATTTGTCATGCAAGAAGAGTCGGTCGCTAGAATGTATAATGGACATTTAGTTATAAATCAACAAATCAAAGAAAAAGAATGGTCAGTAAGTCTACTTGCTCCAGAGTTTGGTGGAAATATATCATTCAAAGCAATTACCAATACAACTAATATAAAGAATGTTAAAAAAGTAACGCATACGACCGATATTACTTCAGGTCGAGATAAAAGCTCTAGGTATAGGGTAAGACCTACGATGAAGGAGTTCGATGAGCTCCTTGCTGATGATAAAGTATTTGTTGAGTGTGAATATTTAAAAAGAGTTCAATTGGATCCTATATTCTTAAACTAGAGAATAGACTCTGAGGAGTTTTAATTAATAATAAATAAATAGATTTTAAACTATGAAAAAGAGAACACAAGTATCAAAAATAATGACTGTAAATCCTTTCACTGTTAATGTAACAAATAGTGTAAGAGAGGTTGCTCAAGTTTTTACGGATAGGAATATTAGGCATGTACCAGTTGTGTCAGGGGATAACCTCATTGGAATGATAAGTAAAAATGATATTGAACGAATTTCTTTCGTCTCTGATAGTCAAGATGCTAAAATAAATACCCAAATCTATGACAGTCTTAAAATAGAGCAAGTCATGACAAAGC
>CALKXE010000144.1 GCA_938003955.1 uncultured Saprospiraceae bacterium
ACACGACAACTTCCACCCCCTAACCCCCTCCAAAAGGGGGATATACGGACCATGGCTCGGGCTTAGTTAGTACTCGAGCATAAAAAAAGGCTCCAAACCATTTGGTGGTTTGAAGCCTTTATATTTCTTTCCAAATTAATTTCTAATTCTGCTTAAGTCTTTCTAGTATCCCGTTATTATCTATAACTATTTCTGCGTCTGCGAATCCTTTATTTACGGCTACCATCATAGCTTGTTCTGCATCAGCATAGGTACTATATCCACCAAGAATGAAGATTGTCCATGCACCTTTTGTCCATTGTTCTATCTTTCCTAATTCCTTAGCTTTTTCGATATCAAACCAGATCGGATCTTCGTATGATGCTAATCTAATTTTGTAACTGTTTCTTCCTGTATTATTCAGGGAGTATTCATTATCTGCGATCGTATTTGTATTTGGTGCCGCAGCTATTTTAGTTGATGGCTTTATCGAAGAATCATATGAAGTATAAGAATCCTTCTGACTATCATTCGCTACGATAAGTTCTATCTGCATTGTTCCAAGATCATCTTTAGTGATGAATGCATCTCTATACCCACTTGCCTTTACACTTTTCAATACAGTTTGAGCTTCTTGCTTATCTAAGAAATAACCCAGCTTGATCTTAGTACTTGTCGATTTGAATACCTTATATAAGTTACCAAATTTAGATAATGCTAAGAATTTATTCACATTTCCAGAAGTCTTACTTAATGCTGCTAATTGTATAAAGTAAACATTAGACGCTGGAAGAATTTCACCTAATGCCACTCTTTTCGCTCCCGCGATATCAAGATTCAGCGGTGCTCTTTTTGCTGATATTGCTTTAAAATTAGGTATTTTATAAGATTCAGGCTTCTCTGAAACTGCAGCAACAATAACCTCCTCCTTTACAGTAGGTTTTATTTGTTCTACCATTACAACTGAAGTCGTTTTAGTATCTACTATTTGCGAAGTTTCTTTTACTTCTGTCTCTATAGCAACCTCATCCAATAAAGGTTGACTAACTATTGGTTCTTGAATATTAAGCTCGATCGCTAATTCATCCGCTTCCATTTCAGCGATGTATCTATCGAGTGTGCTACCAAGATGATTGATCGGAATGCTTACACTATTAGATTGTATAGTTTCGATTTCATTTACAGTCGAAAGCGTATTCAATGCATTACCTGAAAGCTGATTAATTACAATATCAATTCTTGAATCTTGCGCTTGTTTATCATCAGGTTTCGCAAAACCCCATGTCGCCAATTCTTCTTCCTCTTTTTCTATATTCGCAGATGATAGCTCATTCTTTTTAGGATCAGTATTGTCTACCACATTATTCAGTGCAGGACTCAATACTGTAATTTGCATTTCTTCTGTATTTGCTACAGCTTTAGCATTAGGATTATATCTGTCTAAGTTTACATCACTTTGGATCGTTGCCAGTGCTACAGCGCTCGGCATGAAATCACTTTCCACTGCGTAGTTAGAAATCTCTACTGGTACTGCAAGGTAGATATCATCCATACCTCTACCACCCAATCTATTAGAACTAAAAAATATTCCTTTACTTCCTTCTTTGACCGTAGGATAATAATCATCGGCTGGTGAGTTGATACCGTTTGCCATATTCTCTGGGTGAGTCCATTTTCCTCCTTTTACAAGAGAATGAAATATGTCATATCCTCCCATTCCATGATGAAAATCTGAAGAAAAGTATAGATCCTCACCATTGTAGAAAGGTGTAATTTCATTTCCTGAAGTATTGATATCACTACCAAGATTTTCTGGATATGTCCAAGAGTTCTCTTTCCAGTAGCTTACGTAAATATCATATCCACCAAATCCTCCTACTCTATTACTAGAAAAGTATAATGCAGAACCATCAAAAGCTAATGATGGGAATCCTGTAGAAGTTCCAAACTCATTATATCTAAATGGACGCTCATTATTCCAGTCTCCATTTTCATTCAAGTCGGCTATGTATATACTATGGTAGCTATCATCTCCTGTAACATGAGCACCACCATTCTTGATTTTGTTCCTTGTAAAAGCGCACTTCCCCGCTTGAGGGGCAAAACTTATCGGCCCAATGTTTTTCTTCTCAGCGATTCCAGATCTTAGGAATTTTACATTTTCAGCTCTCAGGTCCTCTGTTACTTCAGCAACATAAAGCATGTTACCTGTTAATTTCTGTCCTGCGTTTTTTGCATCATCAGATAACTCTACATCATTTCTAAAAGAAGAAAATACCAATCTATCATTTGCAAATGCTACACCGAAATCAGAATTTGGAGTATTAACATCAACTAACTCTACTTCATATGAATCATTCTGTCTGTATAGATGATGTGCAAATTCACAAGACAGTTGGTAGTGCTGTGCATCTTGAGGATTGTATATCTTGTATAATTCAAATTGATAATGTGCCTCAGTATACTTGGCCATTTTCATCAACGTAATTCCATAATTTCTAATATGAATTGGATCTAGGAATTCCTCTGGCATTATGCTAGCATACGCCTTCTCCGCTAGAGCAAGCTGATTTGTCATCCTATAAGATTCCGCCAAGTTTGCCTTCGCTTGGAGGGTATTAGGATACTTCTCCAATGTTTTTTTATAAGAATCTATTGCTTCATGGTAATGCTTAAGATCGAATTGTTTATTCGCTTTATGCAATACCTTCTGACCTGAAAGTGCAGTAGATAGGCAAAAACAGACCAAAAAAATCGATAGTTGACCACCAAAAGCAACGCAAGTTTTCTTGTCGATCACCATAGATGCTATAGCTTTTAATGTTCGTTGACAAACAGAATAATGTGCCATTTCTGACAGTTGTAGTTTCATATTCATGATTTCAAATTTGTAGACCCTATTGTATTAGTCTAGCAAATATATATAAAACTACCATTACTAGTTAGTAATATATGATTAAAATATGTAATGTGTTAAATTCTATTGTCTCATTCACCCCATTTCTACAATCCTAATTAAGTCGTAGAAGCATTAATAATGCTTATTTTGTCCTATTCAACATATAATTTATACGCTTTCAGGTCAATTAAACAACATTAAAAATTGATAATTGTATATATTACATCATACTTCAACTCGCAATCTACTACAAATGAAAAAACATAACTGTTACCTAATTATATTGATTGCTCTTCTATTTGTAAATTATACCACTGCACAAAAACTGAATCATGTTCTAGGCGAAGTGATAGTAGAGGTAAGGGATGAAGCTGCAGTGCAGTCCCTTGTGGAAAACCTAAATGCAAATAACAAATACAGATCGGGCATTCAAGCAAAAAAAATAATGTCTGAACCTATGAATCTATGGGTTCTAAAAGTCGATCCAAATATTGACAATGAAATAGAATTCTTAGAAACAGTCAAAATGAATAAGAATACATTATTGGCTCAAAAAAATCATCTTTCAAAACTTAGACAGACGATTCCAAATGATCCATTATTTGGTAATCAATGGCAGTATATTAATTTAGGATCAAATGGTGGCCAAATCGGAGCTGATATAGATATGGATCTTGCTTGGGATCATACTACTGGTGGCAAAACTATCGATGGCGATGATATAGTAGTTTGTATCATAGACGATGGTTTAATTACTTCAAATCCTGACTTAGAGGATAATCTATGGCTCAACACAGCAGAAATAGCTGACAACGGAATTGACGACGACGAAAATGGATATATAGATGATGTAAGAGGCTGGAACCCTGGTAGTGATAATGATAATGTATACCAAGGTGGAGGGCACGGGACATCAGTGGCTGGTGTAGTAGGTGCTAAAGGAAATAATGAGGTTGGTGTTACGGGTGTTAATTGGGATGTAAAATTAATGATAATCATAGGTGGAAGTCCAGAATCACTTGCATTAGCATCCTATGCATATCCATATCAAATGCGAAAACTATACAATGAAACAAATGGCGAAAAAGGTGCCTTTGTGGTAAGTACCAATGCCAGCTGGGGAGTAGACATGGGGGATCCTGATGATGCTCCTATCTGGTGTGACTTCTACAATACGCTTGGAGAAGTTGGTATTCTTAATTTTGGAGCCACGATCAATGGTAACACCAATGTTGATGTAGAAGGCGATCTGCCAACTGGATGCTCTAGTGATTTTTTAGTTTCTGTAACTAATATAAATAGACAAGATGATAAAGTTACAAGTGCGGGTTATGGAAGACGTTCAATTGATCTTGGAGCGTTTGGTGCACAGACTTATACACTAGATGGTGCCAACTATGGTTCTTTTGGTGGCACTTCAGCCGCTACACCCCATTGTGCGGGTACAGCAGCATTGTTATATTCTGCAGACTGCAGTGAATTTATGACAGTTGTAAAAAATGATCCAGCATTAGCCGCACTAGCGGTTAAAGACTATATACTTCATGGTGTAGACCCAAATGCTAGTCTTTTAGGAATAACGACTACAGGAGGAAGACTCAATGCAAACAATGCAATGCTTAATCTACTTAGTACCTGTGGAGATTGCACAGATGCATACGGAGCTCGACTAACTGAACTAGGCGTAGAAAATGCTCAATTATCATGGCTCGATAATGGTAAAATTGGAACAGTCTCTCTAAGATATAAAGTACTGGATGAAATTGAATGGATAGAAGTGAATGATATTTCTTCTGGATACCAATTTACAAATTTGTTGGCTTGTACTCCTTATGAATATGAAATTAAGACTGCTTGTGAAGGCCAAACTGATAGCGAGTATTCTTACCCAAGAGTGTTCACAACAGATGGTTGCTGTATAGCACCAGAGGGCGTAAGTGCTTCCATAGATGGGAGTAATGTCATTATTGATTGGGGAGGAGTCACTGCAGCCACTAATTTCATAATAGAATATAGGGAAGCAGAAAATCAGGAATGGACTATTGCTAACCTTGGTACAGGTAACTCATTTTCGTTTTCTGGTATTGAGGATTGCCAGTTTTATGAAATAAGAGTAAAATCGGAATGTGCAGCTACTTCCAATGAATCAGACTTTACAGAAATACTAGATGTATCGACTGAATGCGGTAATTGCACAAGGGAATATTGTTTATTTGGCCCTAAGAATATAGATGACGAATGGATAAATAGTGTGTCAATTGAAAGTGTTTTCAATAATGTTTCCGGAGTTAATCTTAATGGGTACGGTAATTTTGTCGGTCAGATCGACATCAATCTTGATCAAGGCAAAGAATATGGGTTAGCACTTGCCCCTGGATATTCTGGCACCGCTTATGATGAGTATTTCTCAGCATATATAGATTACAATCAAGATGGTGAATTCAGCGAAGAAGAAGCGATTTTTCTTTCTGATACTGGTAGTTCATCTCCTGTATCTGGGTTATTCTCTATACCTACTGACGCTACTCTTGGGATTACCAGAATGAGAATCATCATGAGATATAATACGCCTAATCTTAGTTCTTGTGATAACAGTACTTTCGAATATGGAGAGATAGAGGACTACTGTGTAAACATAATGCCAAGTGTAAATACGGTAGACCTTAAAGATACTCAATATTCGGTCTACCCTACTCTGACTTCTGATCAGTTGACCATTGATCTTGGCAATGAAGTTATAGATAACGGAGTGATTAATATTATCTCTATACAAGGTGGCCAAATTATCGATAATCGAAATATTACTAATGGTCAATCTATTTTTAATGTTGACATGTCAGAATATACTTCTGGAGTTTATTTGATTGTAATCAATATAAATGGAGACCGAATAGTACAGAGAGTCGTTAAGATGTGATATGCTTTTGAATTAGCCAATATCATTAATACAGATGCTATTCCATTGATTACCTAGCTATAAAAATAGATGAAACTACTTGACTTTTATCGAGTCTATAAAATTATAATATTACTGAGGATCCATAATACCATTTGAATTCATAATTCACTGTTTCTTACAGATCGAGTGTTTACTTCGTAAGCCATCTATTGTACCAGATGAACTATCTCCGCATATATTTAGCTGTATTCTATGATATCCTTCGTTAAAAGTACTCGCAGTTGCTGCTTTATAAGTGTAATATTTGTATCCAAGGGGGAGTATTTAGTAAGCAGGAAAATACGCTCACAAGATTTGATGCAAATTACCTCTACCTTATCAATGTTACATCTCCTACATAACGCACTTGCGTTCCATTTACCAATGTAACCAATGCATCTACTATATATACCGCCATTGAGGCATTCTGTCCATTCACAGTACCATTCCACCCTAATGTATCATCTCCTGGTATAGGATTGTTCGATTCATGAAGAAGCCCGCCCCAATTATCATATACTCTGATATATTCAATAGACTGGATTCCGGTTACTAATGGGAGATAAAATTTGTCATTTATACCATCACCATTGGGTGAAAATATTTGTGGAAATGGTAACTTATCAGGTCTATTTAATTTAATTCTAAATTCTCTTTCTTCAATACATCCATTAATATCGGTAACCTCTACAGATATCGTCATATTCCCTTCAGGAAAGATATTAAATGAAGTGCAACCATCACAAGACACGTTGTCAGACCAAACAATCTGACTTATAGAATCTAAAGATAGATTTATATCCGCTAGGACATCGATAGATTGACCTAGTATTATAGTCGTATCCAAAGGTAGTGTTACAGAGAGAAGCGTGCTCGTATCAATTACAATTAGAGAATCCAAAACACACCCAAGGCTATCTGTGATAGTTAACATATGTTCCCCGATATCGAGATACTGTATATCTAATCGTTCTCCATAGTCGTTACCATCTAAAATAACATTAAACGGAGCATAACCTCCAATTACATTTTCAATTTCTATTATTCCATTTTCGAAACCTATACACGTTGGTGGAGAAACTATTAAGTCCAATCCAACAAGATCTTGTTCTTGTAATGTTAAAACTAAGGTATCGAAACTAATACATCCAATATCGTTATCTGTAACTTCCAATATGTAAGTTCCTTCTTGATTTATTCTCGGGTTTAATGTTTGATCTCCCCCCAATATATTTCCATCTTCTGTTGTCCAAAAATATACATATTGACTGCCTTCAGATGATCCTGATCCGGTTAGATTTATCTCTGTGTTTTCACATTGAAATAAATCGTCATTACCAGCACTTACTTCTGGATAAATTCGTCCATCTATAACGTCTACTGTTGTGCTATCAACACAACCATTCTCTCCTGTAACTATCAATGTATAAGTTCCCGGTTCTTCTGTACTTGCTACTGGAGTATCCGCCGAGTATTGATTTGGACCTTTCCAAAGTAATGACCGATCATCTGACACATCTAATGCAAATATCTCAATCTCACCAAAACACAAAAGAATATCCGCTTCTGCAGAAAATAGTGGTAAGACTGGTTCATCAATAACTAAAAAAGTATCTGTCGTCGAACAGCCTTCAGAGGTGACCGCTACTCCAATATACTCTCCAGGAGCAAATATCAATGCTGTATCTCCAACTACAAAATAATCATTAGGTCCAAACCAATTTGACGAAGCTTCTTGACTTATATTCGCAACGCTAACAACTGCCGGAGCACCATCACATGGAAGATAATAATCATCTACTTCAATTGTAGGAAAGATTCGCTCGTCAACAACCTCTATTTCCGAAATGGTTTCACATCCATTTTCTGAGGTCACTGTAACTTGATAAAGCCCGATCTCGAAGACCAATGGCTCTGCTTCAGTACTTTCAAAATCTGGCCCAGTCCATTCATAACTTACAAGAGGAATATCTGAATTCAAAATCAAGAAAACCTTACCTGCAGTACACGTAATTGGGTCTGCAAAAACTTCTATTGTCGCCGCAGTTGTATCATATACAATTTCCATTGTATCTAGTGAAATACATCCGTTAGGTGCTGTAATCTCGACTGTATATTCTCCAATTAAGTCTGTAGTAACAGATGTATCCGCAGGATTCGTCACGCCGTCACCTGCCCAATTCAATGACCAAGATGGATCAAAATTAGCAATAGAAAGCGTCGCCTCAGTTGAGTCACAAGTTATCTGACTGGTTAAAGCAATAGATCCAAGCGGAGGAAATGTATCTCTGAATACAAAAAAAGAATCTATAGATCTACATCCATCACTATTAGTTAGTATAAATGAGTATAAACCTGTTTCACTTGTTGTAAAGCTATAGCTATCATCAGAAACAATTGTTGGTCCTATCCAAGTAACATCTAATGTTTGGTCCAATGATGTGAATCCTACATCAACCGAACTATTAACACAATCCAAGGAATCAAGGTCTATTTCATACACAGGGAAGTCATTGCTAATTAATACTTCATTTGTGACTGTTGTACTACATCCATTATCTGCCAATCCTACTGCACTATATACTCCTGACTGATCTACATTAATTGTCAGTAGGTTTTGTTCGATTATTCCTGGGCCATCAAATGTATATGACGTGGTGTTTGCATCAATTATAAGCATAAGAGATGCAATAGAATCTGCACACGTTATAATTCCATCATTTGCTAATGATAGAATTGGAGAAATGGTATCCGCCACAACATTAATTTCAATCGTATCTCTACATTGCCCTGGTGCTACTGCATATACATTATATAATCCAGGCCCAGTAACTGTGACAGTATCACCTGTTGCAGTAAATTCAGGACCATCCCAGATAATATTTACTATACTCGATTCGTATGTAACATTAAGCGTTAACGTAGGAGAAAAACAGTTATAAACTGTGTCCATTCCCATAAGGTTTGGGAATTCTCCTTCATCAAAGACTTCTATGCTATCAACTCCAATACAACCGTTTGTAAATTGATAGTTTAAAAAATATAATCCTGACTGATTTACTTCTGGCTCTTCACTAGTATCCAATACACTTGGACCTGTCCATTGATATGTCTCAAATTGTTGTTCTGATTCAAGCTTAATTTGTACTGTTTCGTTTTCACAATTGAGCACGTTAACAGAAATATCGTCAACGCTAGATACTATGTCCTCTTTGATATCAAAAGAATAATTAGAACTGCATCCATTTGCTGGATTAGTTACTTCTACTTCATAGAATCCTGTAGTTGTAACTCTAATAATATTTGAGTCAACTGTTATTGGATTATTATCCAAAAACCAAACCATATCATAAGTAGAAGTATCAGAGGGCACGATGAACGTTGTATCCATATTGCAATCAAGGTTACTAAATTCAAACGATAAGACTGGTAGATCTATATCCACTCCTATAGTGAATGTATCAATATCAAAACATCCATTTTCCAACAATACTTTAACTATGTACTCTCCAGGAGCAAATATCCACGGCATTGCTGATGTATCTCTATATCCATTCTCATTTGTCCACTCATATGCCGCATTAGCTACATTAATGTTTGACATTATTTGTAGGCTATCTTGCATACATATAAAATCAGACTCTATTACTGTTATCTCGGGGCTCAATAGATCTTCCGTTACGATCAAAAAAGTATCTAGAGTACACTGCTTATCATCTTCTAAATGCAACATGTAAGTCCCAGGTATCGTCGTCGTAAATGTAGAATCTACTACTGGTACACCACCAGGCAGAATCCATAGTGGATCTAATCCAGCAAAACTCGATGCGTATGATACTATTATTTCAGGTTGCTCGCATGCGATCTCTCCTCCAAATAACTCTACATCGAATGTATCAACCAGACTATATATTTCGATATTAAATGTATCTACACATCCTTCACCTGTTCTTACGCGAAGGTTATATTCTCCAGGTTGGTTTATCATCAGAAAAGAATCCATACCCAGGACGATATCATCCTTAATCCAAAAAAATGAAGAATTAAGCGTGTCCGTAGAAGTAGTTCTTATTGTAGATATGGGATTTACACAAGTCAATGTGTCACCTGCCAAATCAAAATCTGGGTATACTCTTAGATCTTCTACAAAGACTTCTCTAGTTACTAAACAACCAAATTCTGTTAAGAAGTCCACACTGTACGCTCCTTCAACTCCAACCAATATGTCTTCATTAATAATCTCAAAGGTGTCAAGTCCTGTCCAAGATATATCTGTAATCGAATCACTCGATACTAGATCTATAAATGCACTATCGGAAAGACACGTGATATTCTCAACAAGAATTTCAAACTCTACGAAGTCATCGTTCTCTGTTATTATTATTTCATCAGTAAAATTACAACCTCCAAAAGCGACTTCGAATACATATGTACCTCCTTTGCCAATTTCAACTATTGTATTTGATGGATTGGTTATGAATACTCCATCATTTGTCTTCCATCCAAATGTTGATACACCAGTCAAATCAGTTGCCGAAGCATCTAAAACTATAACAGTATCTAAACATGATAATGTCGTATTATCAGAAGAAGCTATCACATCAAAGTCAATCACGTTCAAATCCAACATGCTCACACTATCACATGGACTTGCTGGTGTAACAATCTCGTATATCCCTGATTGATTGAATGTTTCTGAACCTATTACAACATCGTCTCCTTGACATATCTCCATAGTCTCAGTTACTATTTCAGGCACATCAAATATTTCTATGTTTATACATTCACTAGAAAGTGTCGCGCATACGAAATTTTCATTTAGATAATTTTCGATTGTTGTTAAATCACTACCGACAGCTATGGATTCTAAATCCATCAGATCATCAATAAAGTAATGGATACCACAAAGTGTATAATTACCTGAAGCTAACGTTGAAAAATCAGTATTAGTCGTTAAATCCTGATACCCATTCTGATCAAAAAATAAATACTCATAGGTATATATTGTATTGTCATATGTATCCGCGATGTTTGGTACGATGGTTAGATTCAATTCTGTACTTCCCTCACAACTAGATACATCTTCTTCATCTAGCGTATGACTTATTGGCTCGCATGATGCTACAGTGATATTAGTATCCTCACAAAATTCCATACCGAAACATGATAAGGTCCCTTCTCCAAATTGTACATCATCTGATATATGCAATTTCCAAACTCCGTTTACAGAACCGGTAAAATTTTCCAATCCACTCAAGTAAGGGTAATAAGAACCTGTATATGTATTGAATGCGATCCATCCACCAACTGGAGTACTGCTCCAAACGTCAGCAAGAGGTGGATCTGGCATTGCCGTCAGCTCATTTCTATTATAAAATTGAACATCCCAAGAATTTACTAAACCTGTTCCACTTCCATCTATATCAGAACCAACTAATTGAACAATATCACCAGAGGGAGATTCTAATTCTAATGTAAGATCAGAAATAAACTGATGATCAAAATAGGTAGTTACAATTTTAAGGCAATTATCAATTCCTAATTCATTTTCGTCAGCACCTGACACTAAAAAATCAATTGTTATTGAAGTCTCATCCTCTACTAAAATCTCTGTAGTGAAATCACATTGTCCTTTCAAATTTGAAGTTGAAAAAAGCAATAAGAAAATTGAAGTTATTTGAATCCTATATCTCACGCCAGAAATAAGTTGAATAAATGAAAAGGTGAATATTATACTAATTAAACAGTAGGGACCTGATTTGCAAAGGCAAAAATAACATTTCATTCTGAATAAGGAATCAATTTTGTCCTCTAATATGATTAATAGTCTAATATGCTAAATTGCTGACGAATTCAGATGCATTACGTAATCTTGTATCCAAAGTATTAAATTTTTCCCAGTAAAAAAGATCTTAAATTTTGACTACCCCACCGCAAGCAGATGGAGCATTCGCCAAAATTTTTCAAACCTCAAGGCCGAAAATCGAATCTTTATGTGGTAAGGTACTTTTATGCAAAATATCTTTTTTATAACACCGACTAAACATCGGAGAATTTAAGTATTAAAATCAATCCTATTCCAATGAAGAATTGGTTCTATTGATACATATTCTCTCATCAAAAAGAGTTACTTCTAATACCAATTGAGTTCATACTTCACTGTTTTTTCCAGATCGAGTGTTTACTTCGTAAGCCATCTCTTGTACCAGATGAACCATCGCCGCATATATTTAGCTTTATTCGATGATACCCATCGTTAAAATTCCGATAGCTATCGGAACGCTGTAGCTAATGCTACATCTGCGTTTTTTGCCTTGACTAAAGACCGACTTTTGTAGCAATTAGAATAATTGCGGAAAACGGTCTCACCAGAAAGTTAAATTTTAAAATGAGTCTCCTCGAATAATCCCTAAATCTTATACGACATTATCAAACTCAAATGGTATAAAAACAAAAAGAGCGAAATCAACCGTAGTCAATTTCGCTCATTATTAATCAAGTTATTATTCTAGTTTTCTATTCTCCGTCTGTAACTGTTACATCTCCAGAAAATGTCTCTCTTGTATTATCTAAATCATTGAACAATACTTCAACCGTAAATACATACACTCCAGGAACTACTGGCGAGTCATTGAACTTACCATTCCATCCTTCTGATGCAACTCTTGGATCAAAATTCTTCTTTTCCCAGATTAATTCTCCCCATCTATCAAATATTTGCATGCTAAGTACTTGTTCTACATCATCACTAGCTATGAAGAAGAAATCATTGGTATTATCTCCATTAGGTGTTATGATGTTAGGGAATACTACGTCTACGATTTGATTCAACTGTATTTGCACTTGATCATTAGCAGAACAACCGTTCGCATCAAATACTTCTACATATACAACCGTCGTATTGAGAGCAGGTGAAATTGTAATAGAAGTACATTCTTCAACACTTCCGTTACAGAATATAATTGTAGGGTCATTGAAATCTGACCAAACTACGCTATCTATATTTTCACCTACAGGATCAATCGTTAGTATGAATTCATCTCCTGGCTCACCATTCAAAATACCATTTTCTAATCCCTCAGAGGCAATAACTACTGATACTGGATCTGGTTCTAATATTATAAATGGTTGCTCTGTTGAACATCCGATACCATCAAATATAGCTATCGTGTAGTCATCATCCGCTGACAATCCAGTAAAACTACTAGGATCAGAAACTGCAGTTCCTCCATTTAAGCTATATGTATAGTTACCATCTCCACCATTCTGATCAGTTATTGTGATGAATCCATCATTATCTCCATTACATGTAATATTAGTCGGAGTGACAATAAATGTTGGTAAGTCATCAGACTTAGTTACAGTCACAGAACTAGAATCAGCACAACCAGTAACTGAATTAGTTACCAGTAATTGATACACCCCTTCTACAGAAACATCCGTTAGAGTTATATTAGTACCTACCTCTACTCCAGCTAGCGTCCAACTATATACAATATCAGCTCCAGTTGATGTAGTACTACCTACACCAAGGTCTTCAGAAATATTTACACAGTCAAGTTCATCTGCCGTTCCCGCATCAGATACAGGATTAGGGTTTATGATCACTGTTACTGTAGCTTCTACTGCAGGGCA
>CALKXE010000145.1 GCA_938003955.1 uncultured Saprospiraceae bacterium
CTTTAGTTGTTGAAGGTTTTTTCATCTTAATGGAACTCTTAGCTTTGTATTGCAATTTTCAATAATACATCTACTAGTCTTCAAATTTCAATGGCAGAATCAGAAAAGCCCCTAAAGGCAGTATCAAACAGAATGAGTGCAGTAAGTAAGAATGGTCAAGGCGACCTATCTTTTGGCAAAGTGCAACCACAAGCAGTAGCTTTAGAAGAAGCTGTATTGGGTGCTATTATGCTAGATAAAGATGCATTTCCGACTGCGACAGAGATTTTGAGAGCAGAGTCTTTTTACATAGAGGCTCACCAATTAATTTATACAACAATGAGTGAGATCTATGGGCAATCTCAGCCTATTGATCTACTTACCGTACATGAAGCATTAAAGAAGGCCGGTGCGCTTGAAAAAGCTGGAGGTATTACTTATTTGATGGAGTTGACAAATAAAATTGCTTCTGCAGCCAACTTAGAATTTCATGCGAGGATAATAGCTCAAAAATATATTCAACGAGAGTTGATTAGAGTATCCACTACTATCATAGAAGATTCATATGATGAGACTAAGGATGTATTCGAGTTGCTGGACATGGCAGAGCAAAGTTTATATGATATCACAGATAAAAACTTGAGTTCTGGTTACGAATCGCTCAAAATGCTTGCAATTCAGGCACAAAGAGAGATCGAGGCAGCATCTCAAAAAGGATCAGAAATGACGGGTGTGACCACCGGTTATGTAGAGCTTGATAAACTTACGAGTGGATGGCAACCTTCTGATTTGATTATTATAGCAGCCAGACCTGGTATGGGTAAGACCGCATTCACACTTTCATTGGCTAAGAACGCAGCGGAGGTAGGCAGAGGTGTAGCAGTATTCTCACTGGAGATGGCCAGTGTCCAACTCGTACAAAGACTTATATCCATGGATGCCGAAATCTCAGGTAGTAAACTGAGAAATGGTCAAATGGAAGATTACGAATGGAAGAAACTACACGAATCGGTAGAAAAATTAGCGGACATTCCGATTTTTATTGATGATACACCAGGTATTAACATCTTCGAACTAAGAGCCAAGTGTAGAAGACTTAAGCAGAAGCATGATATCTCGATGATCGTGATCGATTACCTACAACTGATGAGTGGTGCTCCAGGTGGCGGTGGCGGAGGAAACAGGGAACAAGAAATATCTGCTATTTCGAGAGCCTTGAAAGGATTGGCTAAGGAATTGAAAGTGCCAGTAATTGCCTTGTCTCAGTTATCAAGAGCCGTGGAATCAAGGGGAGGAGAAAAGCGTCCTATGCTTTCGGATTTGAGGGAATCAGGAGCGATCGAGCAGGATGCAGATATCGTGACATTTATTTATCGTCCAGGATACTACGGTATCGAAGAAGGAGATATGGGTGTCCCTTCTGACCTTACTGAGATCATCGTAGCCAAACACAGAAATGGAAGTTTGGACACCGTAGAACTAAAGTTCGTAGGTCAATATGTGAAGTTCGAAGATCCGGGTGAAGGAGGATTTAGTAATGACCTTGGGAATAGTTTCGTCGCAGATCCATTTGCAAATGGTATGGTTACCAGACAGTCTAAGATGAATGAAGGAGATGAAGGCGGAAGTGATGCGAGTGCTGGATTTGGCACGCCAGATTTAGGGGATATACCGTTTTAGAATGAAATTTAAATATTTGTCCTTTTTAAATTTGTGTTCGTATAGAAGCTTGTTGTCCTCATTAATAAGAATGGTATTTTCGAAAGGTTTATTGAAATAATAGATCACAAGTCTTATGACATCCAAAATAAAATTTATTGTATATCTGGCTCCATTGATAGTAATAGCATTTTTGTTATTTTGCTTTATTGGGATGTGTTTTGATGATTCTATAGAGAATTATTCTGCGCCTTGGTTTTTTGTTCTATCAGCTCTAATATTGTATTCTTTATTGATGTGGTCAGAGTTTGTGAAAATACCAAAAATTAGTATCGATAATGGATCAATAAGTTACAGGTCAAAGAAAATAAAGGTCAATTTTAAAAAATCGGATATATTAAAATTGGAGAGAACCAAATTAGGAAAAAACACTAAGTATTCGAATAGAGGAGGATTAGAAATTCACACTAAATCGGACATACTATTTCTTCCCTACCTTCTGTATTCGAATGAGAAAGAAATCCTGCAATATCTATATAATGTAAGTGAAATCGAAGTAGATATCAAAAGTAATTTTGGTTCTGAAAATTTTAGTTTTCTTAAGTATTTTTATCGAGTATTGAGTGGCTTAGTTATTATTCCACTTGTCTTTTTAGCTTTAGTTATTATGAGTAAGTCAAATTCCTATTGGGGGATATTGATATCTGTCGCCGTTTTTGGTCTTCTGCTTTTTGGGTTGCTTTTGAATTATAGATATCTCAAAATAGAAGAAGGTTATCTAAAACACATTAATCCATTTTTATTAAAGAGCACAAATTACAATGTAAGCCAAATTGTATATTCGAACGGTCAACCTACAAGGTCTAGGCTCTTAACTGTAGAGCTCGCCGATAAAAGAATAGTGATTCTGCGAGCGGGACTAAATACGCAAATAGAAATTGATGAATTATCAATAATATTGAATGCTAAACCAATAAGTCAGGTGAAGTTAATGGATGAGATCTTAGAAAAAAATCACGATACTAATTCTTCAAGGTAGTGTTTCTTTATTCCGAATTCTGCTTTTAGGGCAGCCACTTTTTCTAAAGCTTCTTTATTCACATTACCCGTCTTTACAGCCGATATCATTACATTTTTACCAGTATGTTCCGACGATATAAATTCGAATACTTTTACTTCGTATCCTTGAGATTCTAAGATCAATGCTCTTATAGAATCAGTGATCATCTCAGCTTGTCGTTCCAATAATATACCGTGTTTCAAGATAGGATTTAGCGCACTTTCAGTTTTACTCATGGCTTTTCTTATCTGCTTATGACAACAAGGTGCGACCACTATATACTTAGCTCCTGCCTCAAGGCCTTTAGCAATAGCCATATCCGTAGCGATATCACAAGCGTGGAGAGCGATCACCATATCAGCTGACTTTATCTCATATGCATCAATACTTCCTAGTTCAAAATTAAGATTTGTTAACTTGTTTTTTTTCGCGATCGTGTTGCATTTATTTACTAAATCCTGTCGAATCTCTACACCTTTTACTTTAGCCTTTATAGAGAGATGGTTATTTAGATAATCATACATTGCAAAAGTAAGATAGCCTTTTCCGCAACCCATATCCACGATGCTTTTGACATCCGTATCATCTTTGATCAGTGCAGCTATTAATTCTATATATTTATTAATTTGCTTGTACTTGTCCTGCGAATGAGCATAGATTTTACCATTGCTAGAGCTAAGTCCAAGATCTTCTAAGTAAGGAGTAGATTCTGATATAAGTCGTTGTTTTTTATGATTATGTTGTTCGATGCTAATTTCGTGTTTTTCTTTTTTGATCAAGATTTTTCTATGTCCTTTTTTGGATTGCAATAAGCTGATTTTTTTATCAGAAAAGTATAAATCCGCATTAAAGAAAGTGTCTTTTAAGTTTTCAGATATTTCATCGATAAACGTATCAGAATTATAGTTTTTTACTTGATCATTGGTCTTGCTTCTATAAGTTGCATTCCAAACTAGTTCCCCATTAATCTCAACAGGACGGAAAATGATATTTCTTAATTCACTTTGCTTGTTTCTTGGTTTAGCAAGTGTCAGCTTAAAGAGTTGATTCTCACCTAAGGCTGTTTTGATATATGAAATGAATTCCTTCATGTCGCAAAGGTATTGAAATTTAATACTTAAGTCCTCCGAAGCTTGTGTCGGGGTCATAAAAAAGATGTTTTTGGATAAAAACGCCTTATCACAAAAAAGATTAGGTTTCCGACCTTTAGGAAGGGGAAGTTTTGGCGAATGCTTCATCCGCTTGCGGTGGCATAGTCAAAATTTAGGATCTTTTTTACTGTTGTTGATTAAATATTCTTTTTGGATACAAGGAATGGGTTTTGAATTCTATGATGCTGAATTAGGAACATTTTTTCTCGTATAGCTCAATAAGAAAGCCGTACCATAATCTCTTATGGTACGGCAGAACTTATAAATCAATTTTAACTAAATTTCTTTTAGAATATTAATCTATCTTAGTTATTCTCTTCGTTATTGAAAATTGAGCGTCAGAAATAACTACAGTATAAATCCCATTTTGTAAGTCGACAACATCAATTACTTGGCCTGATTGTGCATTTTGTATGTTTCGGATTGCTCTTCCGTTGTGATCTACGATATAGATAGTAGGATTATTGAATTGATTATTTTCAAAATCTACTGTTACTAAATTACTCGCAGGACTAGGGTATACATTCGCTTCATTTGATGGCAGTTCTGTAGTGCTCACTGGAGGTAATAATAC
>CALKXE010000146.1 GCA_938003955.1 uncultured Saprospiraceae bacterium
AGATCGGATGAATGGATCTAACAGTAAGAATACGATCAATGCGATCGCAGTACCTCTCAACATGGCCAGCACGTAAGGCAACCAAGCCTTTTGCTCACCAAGCGTTTTGTTTTTATAATATAATACTATGGCATAGATCAGGCCTATGAGTGGGCATAATATGTAGTACCAATCGGGATATTGTATATTTATTTCAGTCAAGTCTTTTCTGTTATAACACTACAAAGATGGAAAATTATACAACGAACTAATACCTCAATTCAACATATTAAGTCTTTATTAATAATTTTAATATTTGAACTACCGTTTTAATAGGGTAATTTCGTGTAGCGTTTTATATAAATTTAGAATATGTTGAGTTTGAAAAGAGTAATTGTACTTTCTTTTATTTTATGTTTTTTGAGTCTTCAGGCGATGGCTGCATATATCATCATACCCATGTCTGATGACAATCAGCGTGATCACCTCAAGGCTTATGGGCTTGCATACTGGGTGATCGATAAGGGAGAGGACGCTTATTGGTTATTAAACTATGATGGTGGCGCTTTTGCTTTTCAGCAGAATACTATTTTTGAGGCACAGTGCAAGGCTCGTAATGTATCTTACAAGGTGATCACCGATGGAGAGTTCTTACAGATAAGAGAAAAAATAAGTAATCCGGAGGTCAACCAAGAAGTAGTCAAACTAGAGCAAGCACCCAAAATAGCGGTATATACTCCGGAGTTCAACTCCAAAGGGGAGAAAATACAGCCTTGGGATGATGCAGTGACGCTTGTACTTACCTACGCAGAGATACCATATGATGTCATATATGATCGTGAGATCATGGAAGATAAGCTTGCCGAGTATGACTGGTTGCACTTGCATCATGAAGACTTCACAGGGCAGTACGGTAAGTTTTATAAAGGATACTCGGGGCAAGCATGGTACATAGCCAATCAGAAAAACATGGAAAAATTAGCCAATGGTTTAGGTTTTCAGAAGGTGTCACAACTCAAAAAAGCAGTAGTCCAGAAGATACGTGAGTATGTCGGTGGTGGTGGATTCATGTTCGCCATGTGTAGTGCTACCGATACCTACGATATCGTATTGGCTACGGAGGGGCAAGATATCTGTCATCATGTGTATGATGGAGATGCAGCTGACGCTAATGCAGGAGAGAACATGGATTTTAGTCAGACTTTTGCTTTCAAAGATTTCAAATTAGAGAAAAATCACTTGGTATATGAATACTCAACAATAGACCATAGAGCTCGTAAGATCAACCCGAAGTCAGATTACTTTACACTATTTGAGTTTTCGGCTAAGTGGGATCCAGTGCCTGCCATGTTATGTCAGAATCACACCACTACAATCAAGGGTTTTATGGGGCAGACAACAGCATATAAAAAGAGTCTAGTAAAGTCTGAAGTACTCATTATGGGAGAGACGAAATCAATTGATGAGGCCAGATACATACATGGTGAATACGGTATGGGACAATGGACTTTTTATGGTGGTCACGACCCAGAAGACTACCAACACTTCGTCAATGACCCAGAGACAGACCTCAGTCTACATCCTAACTCTCCAGGCTATCGACTGATATTGAATAATGTATTGTTCCCAGCAGCTAAGAAGAAGAAGAGGAAGACGTAGGGGGTGAGGGTGTTAGAGTTAGGAACAATATGAAATGAAAAATAAAGCACTCTTCGAAAATATAATCAATTGGCAGATGGAGAACTTGAGTCTTGGTTCAAGGTCGTTGGGCAAACCCATTATTGTAGAAGAAGTAGAGGAAATTGAAAAGATGATTGATGAATCATTTCCCGAGGATCTGCTTGAAATCTTTGAAAAGGCAAACGGACAAAACGAAAAGACTAAGAAAATGTTATTTCTCGGCTTGGAATACATGAATAGTCAACAGATCATTAAACATCTTGAATTCTGTAATTCACTAATCAAATCAGAAATTCAAGTAAGTGATAAATCAGATTCAATCATCAATAAAATCGCAAGGTTCTATATTTCAAAAGCACCTAAACATTCGTTACTTGGTTTAAAGAAAAACTGGTACAAAATTGAATTCAAATGTGGTATTGGAAATTACGAAGGTCCATATTTATATATCAACTCAAATACAACTAATAAAGAAAGAACATCCTTCAGAATTGATGATTATTCTAAAATTAAGCAATCAATCAAAGAGTTACAGCAAATTGAAAACAATTCTTGGGATACCTTAAACTTTGTGATATTTGCCAATGGTAAAATTCAAACTGAACGAAAAAAAAATGAATTTTCAGCACCTAAATCTAAACCTCAAAAATCCATCAAAGAAATATATTTCTACAATAAATGGATTCCATTCATTAGTGATGTAGGTGGTAATTATATAGGATACGATTTAGATCCAGATGAAAATGGAACAAAGGGACAAATAATAATATTTGGTAGAGATGAATTGCAATCAACTGTAGTGGCAAAATCACTAACTGAATTTCTAACTAGAATATCAGACGATTTATCATTTAATAACGGCGAATATTTAATTAATAGAAATCATTTGTTTGACAATATCAAATCGCTAAAATGAAATACTGTGACTAATAAGCGATGATGAGATCAGACTGCCTTCGGTCGTCCGGTCCATATTGCCGATCTGCATAGACTCTGCATAAATCCATACTGCATACTGCAAAACAAAAACATCCGAAGCTACAAAGTCAACAACCCAAGCATCTTCAGTCGGATCATCTCTTTGCTAAACCATAGGATTTCAAAATCTTCATGCTGAGTTTCATAGTCCGCTTTGATGTCGGCATAGGTCATTACCTCTTTATTTGCGATGGACAACTTAGGTAGGATTGTTAATAGCCATTCTGCTTTAGACTCCACGAATATTACCTCTAAATACTCCGTCTTACTGTGGAAGTGTAAGCTCATGAAATCCATCATCTGACCACGTTTTTTCTTACTAAACCGCTCTGTTAATGGGGTTTTGCCCATCCATACTATTTTAGCTGTTTTTTTGGTTG
>CALKXE010000147.1 GCA_938003955.1 uncultured Saprospiraceae bacterium
TTTCAATGCAGACATAAGTAGCTGGAACGTTAATAATGTAACCTATATGAGAGGAATGTTTATTTATGCCTCGGCATTTAATGCCGACCTAAGTAGCTGGAATGTCAGTAACATTACTAATATGGTCGCTATGTTTAATGAAGCTAGTTCTTTCAATACAAATCTAACCAGTTGGAACGTCAGTAATGTTACTAATATGACAGCTATGTTTAATGGGGCAAGTTCTTTTAATGAGGATCTAAGTAATTGGGATATCAGTAATGTAACTGCAATGGATTATATGTTTGAAAATTCTGGATTATCTATAGATAATTATGATTCAATTTTAATGGGATGGTCAAATCAAAATGTATCATCAGGTGTCGAACTAGGAGCACAAGGAATCAACTTTTGTTTAGCTTCTGATGCACGACATAACTTAATATATAATAAAGGCTGGTCGATTATTGATGCAGGATATGATTGTACAGTCTCAAATACTTTCGATGAAAACAAATTAGACGCATCATTTTATCCTAACCCAACTGCTGGCTTCCTAAATATTGAAGGAGTCAATCAAAATTTAAATGTGATTGTTTTTGACATACTTGGCAAAGAAATCATGGCTCAATCCTTCACCAATAGGATTGATCTCACTTCATTAAAAAATGGAATCTATATCATAAGACTTTCAGATGGATTGAATACAACTTCTCAAAAAATCACTAAAATCTAAACCAGCAAATCAAAAATGATTGGTTAAATAATATTATGATCTATCTTGCCACCAAAGTAAAATCAAATGGCAAAAACAGAATTTTGGACAGGCTCTGAGAAATATCTATGTGACATGGAACTGGCGCAAGCATTTCACATGGCACGAGTGCTAGGCATGCCTCTATTGATAGAAGGAGAACCTGGAACGGGAAAAACAGAACTTCCAATCCAATATGCAGACGATCAGAATTTGGAGCTGTTTGTTTATGCTACAGGATCCAAAAGTAATGTCGAACAATTCGTCGCTCGATTCGATCATGTGAAGTATTTACGTGATTCTCAGATAGAAATCCTTAATGCTCAAAGAGAAGAAAAAGGGCTTGATTCAAGACTAAGTACTGGCGGTCGAGATCCTGAAAAACTGGCTGACTATGTTGCAAAAGGTCCAGCTGCGAGAGCATACAGCACTCCGCATTCTGTTCTATTAATAGATGAGATAGACAAAGCTCCGAGAGAATTTCCAAATGACTTACTCTATGCGCTCAGTCATCGGAAGTTCATCATGCCTGAGTCAGAAGAAGTCATTGAAGTCTCAGAAGAAGATATGCCCGCGATCATCATCACATCAAATCGAGAACAAGAATTACCGACAGCATTCAAAGGAAGGTGTATCTACCACTATATCCACTTTCCTGAACCAGAGATGATGAGAGATATCGTAAGCAAACACTACCCCTCCATCGAAACGAAGATTGTGGATGTTGCACTTGACATTTTCTACCAATTGAGAAAGCTCGGATTAGAACGAGCACCGACAACTAGAGAATTACTGAATTGGCTAAAGTACGTCAAGACCTACACTACTGAAGAAGCCATAGAAAAAATCCAAAAACTAGAAGGAATCGGAGCTTTGATAAAAACACAAACAGATCTGGAACGGATACAAAAGATGGTGCTTAAGAATCAAGAAGACTACGATAGAAGGAGTGGGCCTAATTGAAGAAGTTAGATTTGTGAATTTGTTTGATTTGTTTGATTTGTTTGATTTGTGAATTTGTTTTATGATGTTTACAAATCGCTGAATCGTGGAACTGCTGAAATCGCATAATCGCTTTGGAATGTTGACTCTAAAAGTAATTATCAATTGTGAATTGTGAATTGTGAATTAAAAATTATCAACTGTCAATTATCAATTATATCAAGAAGACTATAATCGACGAAGTGGACCTAATTGAAGAAGTTAGATTTGTGAATTTGTTTGATTTGTGAATTTGTTTTATGATGTTTACAAATCGCTGAATCGTAGAACCGCTAAAATTGCAAAATCGCTTTGAAATGTTGACTCTAAAAGTAATTATCAATTATCCATTATCAATTGTCAATTAAAAATCATCAATTAAAAAAAATGTTCTCTACCCTACCGCAGAAGTTTCGTGAATACAATCTACCGGCAGATGTTCGGACTATCTTGCTATTACAGAAAGCGATGGAGCGGGGTTTGATCAAGACGCTTGGGGATATGTTTGGCGTATTGAAAGGAATCGTGGTCAAAGATCCTGAGATGATCGGGCCATTTACACGAGCGTATTATGATTACTTCCTTAATATTGACATACAAAATGGGGATAGATTAAGTGATGCGGTGTCACGATCTGAAACATTTCGTCAGTGGAGAGATGACAATCTCGATCGATTCGGGGATGACATAAGTGTAGAAGACTTGGTCAATAAATTCTTGGATGATGTGCACCTCACTACATACGACATCAAGGAAATCATAGATGGCAGACAAATCTGGGACGATGATGATGGAAACAAAGAGGATCAAGATGGCGAAGAAGGTAGTGATGAGGCAAGCAAAAAACATCTCGACAAGATGGCGGACTACTCTGATCTTAGTTTAGAGGAACTACTTGAAAGAATGAAGGAGGTCATGGAACAGCAAAAGTCTCGACATTCGGGTGGGAGTCACTGGCTCGGAACAGGTGGCACTTCTCCCTATGGACATGGTGGAGCAGCTAAAGACGGAATCAGAGTTGGTGGAACTGGTGGCGGTAAAATGGCGAGAAAAGTACTTAACGATCGTAAGTTCTTTCCCGTAGATATGGACTCTATCTTAAATGACAATAATGTCGATGCCGCTCTAGCTGCACTCAAAGGAATAGTAGAAGAAACCGCTCATGATAGACTCGACATACCCGAAACAATCAATCAAGGACTAAAGCGAGGTGGGTTATTCTTACCAGAAATGAAGAGTATAACGGATGAGAAACTACAGGTTCTTTTATTGATAGATAATGGAGGGTACTCTATGGATGCGCACATTAGACCTGTCAGAGCTTTGTTTAAAAAAATGAAAACAAGGTTTGCCCATGACCTAGAAACTTACTACTTCCATAATACGATCTATGACTATATCTACGAAGATGCACATAGGTCAAAACATATCCCTATAGAGCGACTCCTAAAAAAGAACCCAGACTATCGAGTATTTATCATAGGTGATGCATCGATGGCTGCTTACGAACTCAATAGAACAAGTAGAGAAACTTATCATGCGATCACCGAACATTTCAAAAAAGTCGTTTGGTTGAATCCTGAGCCGAAGCGCTACTGGCATCATACTTTTTCGATCCAAGTGATCAAGGAAATGGTTGATATGTATGATCTAACGCCGAGAGGAATTGAGGAAGCGGTGAGGAGTATGAATGTAAAGAAGTGATATGCCAATCTTAAGATGACTAGTATTTAAAACAACTGCTACAATCTAAAGCTGATTTATAATAATTGGTTTTAATCTTCTAAAGCTTCTTTGGATCTTGTCGGGTATCAAAAATAGTATATACATAGATATGTTTCTCGTCAAATCCGTAAAAGACAGAAGTTTGTTTCGTAACAACACATTTTTGAAATTCTCTTTTAAACTTAGATTTAGGAAAGGCTTCTGGATTTCTTTTTATAAGGTCAAATTTTGCATCCAATTTTTTAACAAAACTCTGAGCTATAGTCTCAGAAAACTCAGAAGTTAAATAATCAAGTAGATTAGAGAGTTTCCTAGCAGCTGTTTTTGACAAGATGACTTTTCTCATTATCTATCGATACTTAGCAACAATACTATCATAATCAACAACATCACCATTCGCAACTTCTTTTATAGCTTTTTCAACTTCAAGCTTTTGAGATTCGGTTAATTCATCCCAAATATCATTTTCCACTTGCTTAAAAAAAATAGCTTTCATCTTACTAATGATACCAATATCATCAGTTTTAAGTAATTGCTCTATTAATCTTAATTTTTCAGTTTGAATATCCATTATCCCAAATCTTTGTTACAAATATAATCTATTACAATTAAACCTAACTTAAAACAGTATTGATAAATCCCGCTCCGTCAAATCCTTTACGTGCTTTGTAATCCATTCTATATCTTTATCCCACCACTTCAAATTTAACAATCGCTCTATCTCTAGATCTGAAAATCGTTTTCTTATTTCTTTAGCAGGATTACCTCCAACAATAGTATATGGAGGCACGTCTTTGACTACCGTAGCATTGGTCGCTATGATGGCACCATCACCAATCGTAACACCAGCCATGATGGTCGCATTATAGCCGATCCATACATCATTACCAATTGTTGTATCTCCTTTTGTTGGATAAGACTTTCCGTCCATCGCATCTTTCCAGTCTTCTCCAAATATGGCAAACGGGAAAGTAGAAATAGAGTCTGTAAGGTGATTGGCACCGTTCATAATAAAAGTAACTCCAGAAGCAATCATACAGAACTTACCGATGATCAACTTATCTCCAGTAAAACCAAAGTGATATTTGACGTTCTTTTCGAAGTTGGCTACATCCTCGAAGTCGTCGTAGTAGGTATAATCTCCAACTATAATATTCGGATTAGTGATTACATTCTTTAGGAAACATAATCTGGTATAATTTGCAAGTGGAAATTTCTGATTCGGATTTGGTGCAGGCATAAATGTAAAATTAATTCAATAGAAATTTACGTGTAGATACTCATAAAGGATCGTTTACAAACACCCTTTATGACTAACAATACATACCAATATAACACAAGAAAATTGAATTGAAGTTTTGAACGATGTAATGACGAGTTCTAAAACTACCCCAAATAACTCTTAAGAGCATTTCTATTCACAGATCGTCTTAATCTTCTAATAGCTCTTTCTCTGATCTGTCTTACTCTTTCTCTAGTAAGTCCAAACATATCCCCTATTTCGTCTAGTGTATGAGATTTTTTTCCATTCAATCCAAAGTAGTAGGACAAAATCTCTACCTCTCTTGGAGATAATAAACTAAGACCATGAGAAATTTCATCTGCCAAAGATTGCTCCATAAGCTGCAAATCAGGACTATCCTCATCTCCGAGTGAATACAAGTCAATTCTAGTAGCTGCGCCTTCATCACTACTAATTGGTGCGTCCATAGATACATGCCTATTTCCACCTCGCAGCATATTAGCTATATCTTTAGGCTTCACATCCAGGATTTCTGCTAACTCTTCATGACTAGGTTCTCGTTCATATTGTTGGGTAAATTTCACATGTGCTTCATTCACCTTATTATAAGAAGTAACTTTATTTAGAGGTAATCTTACAATTCTACTATACTCTACTATTGCAGCTAATATTGCTTGTCTTATCCACCATACTGCATATGATATAAATTTGAAACCCTTTGTTTCATCAAACCTTTTGGCGGCTTTCATAAGGCCAACATTTCCTTCATTTATAAGATCTGGAAGTGATAATCCTTGGTTTTGATATTGCTTGGCAACTGAAACGACAAACCTAAGATTGGCCTTTGTCATTTTCTCCAATGCGTCTTTATCCCCTTGTTTTATGAGTTTTGCTAGTCTGATCTCTTCATCGGCAGTAATAAGATCAATTTTAGCAATATCAGTAAGATACTTCTCAAGTGCGACACTTTCTCTATTGGTTATTTTATTGGTAATCTTAAGTTGTCGCATATCAATTTATGTTTTGAGATAGTGATTTATCAAAGATGATATAATTTATAATATTAATACAATTAGGGTCTTAAGTATTATTACAAATAATTATATAAAATAGTTCTAATACGAATGAAAACAGTTTGTTAAAACTGTTATTAAATAAGATGCCTCAATAAAACACATCATTTCACTATGTTAATAAATTGGTATTGGGTCGATTAATTGCACTCAATCACAATCTTATGAATTAACTTAAGTTCTATTATACCATCCTGTTTAAGATTTGCACTTTAAATTATGGTATAAAACCAAGATGCAATAGATCGGAAAAAGAGATGAAATAAGAGATAGCTTTCGGAAAATACTCGTTTCATTAAAAATATTCGTTGCGTAATAAACACCCGATATTGAGCGGAGCTTATGCAATTAGCGGCATCTTCAATAGTAATCGGTATTAATAGTCACAAAGCCAAAACCTGACAATTTTCATGAATTGGAAAGATCTCCATATCAGCAGTGCAAATATTATCGGCTTCACTTTAATCGGTGTTTTGGCTTCTACATTTGCTTCATTTTGGTGGTCTTGCGCAGATGGCATTTTGGATGTGGTCAGAGCATGGGCACTGGGATCTATATTTTTGATATTAGGTGGTTCGATTACAGTTGTATCTCGTCATTATGGCTATGGAAAGCACCTTCAATATTATATCGAATTGACATTAAGGGTAATGATTGTTTATGCTATCGTAACGACAGCTTTACTCAAAGCCGAGGGACATTTCTATAACTATACTTTGTTCGATAGTGAAACCAAGTTAGCTGACCTCGAAGCGCAATCATTTGCAAATGCTTTTTATGGATTTAGCCCTATGTTTCAATCTTACGTTGGATATGCAGTCCTGGCTGGATTAGCCTTGATTTGCTTCAATCAAACAAAACGTATAGGTACTCTTCTATTAGGAGGTATTCTAATCAATGCGGTCATGCTAAATATTAGTTTTGATAGCTGTTTTGTGTACAAAAACAGTATCTATCTAGCTATAATTTCTTATTTCGTATTCAATGAATTCCCGAGTTATTTTGCATTCTTTTCATCACAAAAAAATGCAGCGGAATTAGGTTATCACCCATTGAAAAACAACAAGCACTTACATAATTCTGCCTCTCTGATGAAAATGGTTCTGCTTGTTGGTTTATTCTTCTACACTCAGGACTATATAAAAGACACCAAAAATTATAGATCTCGAAATGCTCAAAGTCCAATCACTGGAATTTGGAATATTATGGATCTTCAATTCTTACAAAGTGATGTACCAGAAGAGAACAAAAAAACAATACAATCCTTTAAGTCAATCATTCTAGACAAGGGGCGATATGGCGCAGTCAAAATTGATGATTCACTTTCATTCTTTGAATATCTGATCGTGCCAGATGACAATCAGCTTGAGATATGGAATTTTCAGGACTTCTACGATCTAGACATCAAAGGACGATATACCCAGATCTCTGATGATTCTTTGGTTTATATTGGTAGAAATAATCGTGACTCATTAATGATAACTTTCAAAAAACAGCTAGACAAAAACAGACTCCCCGATATAGATTAATGCAAATTCTTAATGTTTCCCCCTATCCTTATTAGTATATTTCACAACCAGACAGGGTCACATAGGATATAATCCGTAAGCTTTGAATATAAATAGGTAGAAGAAAATTAAATTTTTCATGGCGGATATAAATTATCAAAGGCCTACAGAATAAACCATAAGCCTTCGATATTATTGTTTATCAGATTAGAGACTAAACTCTGAACTGTTTCATATAAGAAGCATCTTTTTCTACAGCCTGCATAGACGTCATATCATCATATCTTTCATGCTCTACGATGTATCTCTTCATTCCATTTTCTTTTGCAACGGCCAATATTTTATGGAAATCAAGTTGTCCCGTTCCTAATACACATGACGCCGACACAGAAGATTTATCTTCGACTTTCTCTGCCTTCATTATTTCAGCAATTCTTGGTTCTTTATATCTATCCTTAACGTGACTCAATACAAATCTATTTGGATGTTTCTTAAGCCATTCAATTGGATCAGCACCCGCTGCTGCTACCCAGTATATATCCATTTCGAATCCTACCGGACCACCTTTTGTCCCATCCATCATAATATCCTGAGGAAGCACTCCGTCTATAGGTTGAAATGAATAAGCATGATTATGGTAACAATATTGTATTCCATTCTTCTCACAGATCATTCCCAACTCATTCATACCATCAGTTGCCTTTTTAAACTCATCCTGTGTTTTCAAAAACGCCATGTATGGATTAACAAGATACTGCATCCCTATTTCAGATGCGTCATCAACTAATTTTTTGAACTCATCTCTCTTCTTAGGATCTAAAGCATACTGAGAATCACAATGTGCTGAAACTGTCTTAAGATTATTATCAGATAAGTAGGTCGCATATTCTTTTGGTTTCATACCCCAGAAAACACCTTCTTTCCCTTGGAAGCTTTCAATGGTATTGTAACCGTATTCGCCAAGAGCTTTGAGTGTGCCCTTTGCATCTTTCTCCATGAAGTCTCTGACTGACCATAACTGAATTCCAAATTCATCCAATGTAAATCCTGACTTTACAGCTTCAGCTACCGTCTCCTTGACATCAGCAATTACATTTTTAGGTTCTGATTTACATCCTATACCCACACCCATCAGTGGAAGAGCAATAGATAGCGCACCCGCTTTCTTAATAAAATCTCGTCTCTTGTTCATTTCTATTTAGTTAAAGTAACATCAATCAATATAGAAACGGAAGATAGTGAATATTGTGGAAATTCTAATTGTTGGAATAATCGGTCAAATAAAAAGGCTTAGATTCGAGAATTTAATATGCTTTTGGTAATCGAAGTTAGATATACGACGTTGGGCCGCTGGCGGCTTTTCAACTTTTCGATCTTTACATTTTAAATAATACCATTGCTTTCGATTGACTTCAAACCGAAATCTGAAGTCAATAGTCAATAACGGAAAAAAGGGTTCGTACACGCTGCTATCACGCCCCAGTAAATACTACTTATAAGAAGCAATCAACTTACTATCTACAGGCAGTTTATATTTAGGATCTTCCAAAACATTCACATCAATAATTGCTTCGGCATTAGAAAGCAACGCTACACAATCCTTGCTCAAATGCTTCAAGTGAACTTTTTTACCCACTTTCGCATATCGCTCTGTAATCTTATTCAATGCTTCGATTGCTGACATATCAGCTACTCTACTTTCGGCAAAGTCAATAACGACATCATCCGGATCTCCTTGAATATCAAATTTATTTGTAAAATTAGTCGTAGACCCAAAGAATAATGGACCATATATTTCATAGTGTTTTGCACCACTCTCGTCTACATGCTTACGAGCACGGATCCGAGTTGCATTCTCCCAAGAATATGCGAGTGCTGATATTATCACACCTAGAATAACTGCAATCGCAAGGTTATGTGTTATTGCCGTAATTAATGTCACAAGGACCATTACAACTACATCTGACTTAGGCATTGTATTGAATGTCTTGAAACTTGCCCACTCGAATGTACCGATAGCAACCATAAACATTAAGCCTACGAGAGCTGCCATTGGCAATTGCTCGATAAGACTAGATCCAAACATGATAAACATAAGCAATGTTACTGCTGCAGTTATTCCTGAAAGTCTTGCTCTTGCTCCAGCTGAAGTATTGATCAATGATTGACCGATCATCGCACATCCACCCATTCCAGATAAGAATCCAGATAAGATATTTGCCGTTCCCTGTGCAATACATTCTTTATTTCCACTACCTCTTGTATCTGTTATTTCATCAATGATATTAAGTGTAAGTAGACTTTCTATCAATCCTACACCAGCAACAATAGCTGCGTATGGAAATATAATTCCGAATGACGTCCAACTAAAATCTATCTGAGGAATAGAAATCGGAGGAAATCCACCCGAAATAGATTCTCCAGCACCCATCGTATCCGCCACTGTTAATGTATCAATTTTACCAAAAATTACGATGATAGATACCACCAATATAGCAACCAAAGATGAAGGTATGGCTTTCGTTAACTTTGGAAGCCCCCATATAATAGCCATTGTAAGAACAGTTAATCCTAGCATTATCAAAAACGGTATAGTTGATAATAGATCTCCAGTAACTTTATTATAAAAATTAGGAAACTGAGCCATGAATATGATAATCGCAAGTCCGTTTACAAAGCCAAACATAACAGGATGAGGTACGAGTCTGATAAACTTACCCAAACGTAAAAACCCTGCGGCAATCTGAAGTAGCCCAGCCACAATGACCGTTGCAAATACATAGTGCAAAATTTTATCTGGCGTTATACCAGGAAATGCATCTTTCAGCTCTACAATAAGACCAATAAAAATCACAGCTACCGCGCCCGTAGCTCCAGAAATCATGCCTGGTCTACCTCCCAAAATGGCAGTAACAAAACACAAAATAAAGGCAGCATACAATCCAGTTAAAGGCGAAAATCCAGGGATTAATGCAAATGCAATAGCCTCTGGCACGAGTGCTAAGGCAACAGTAAGTCCAGATAAAATCTCAATTTTATAATCTACTTTTTGAGAGAAATCGAATATGTTGAAGTACTTCTTCATATATTTTAGTTTTATTGTTGGTAAAAATCAACTACTTAAGTTTAATCGTGTTTTCCACATTTCTATAAAATGTTTTTAAAACCACGATTCTATTATCTTCTAGGGAACCTCTAGCTTGCCAACCAGAATTTTTTAATAAAAATTTAAGCTCACTAATTTCAATTCTGATTTGAATTGGAATAGAAAATAGTTAGCACTCATAATTATTTTCTGTGTTCTTTAAATCTCATTTTCCAGCGTCTAATAGTATTTGTAGTTTCTATTATTTAGCATTGGACCTAAAAATGACTGCAAAACTATATTTTGAAAAGCTAAAAACAGCAGATAGCATCAATTAATTATTTATATAAATTGTTGGTAATCAGAATAATATTTGGAAAATAATCAATGTAAACATGCTTCAAATCACCCCTTATTAAATATGTACAATAAGACAAAGTGATGATGGCATATTAGCAAATTTTATAAAAGTAAAATTTATTTCAATTTTACGGCAAAACATACATTTTAAGCTTCAAAAGGCAAGTAAATCCTTACCATAAAGCCATTCTCTCTCAATTGCTCTTTATCTTTACTAAAGATAGATTAGGAACTAAGGCAACCAAATTCCACAAAATCATTATTGAATTTGGTTGCTAAGACTAGCGAGATTCTTTCATTATCTTTGGTTACAAACTAAGTTAAAAAAATGATCCGAAAGGCGAAGATCTCTGATGCAACTCAGATTGCGAGTATTTATAATTACTATGTCACCAATACAATTGTCACATTCGAAATGGTTCCTATCCTTGACAGGATTATGGCTGACAAAATCAATAAAACTATTAAAAAATATCCTTGGCTAGTTTTTGAAGAAAATGGACAAATATTAGGGTACGCCTATGCTACAGATTGGAAGCCGCGTGGCGCATATAAATACACAGTAGAATCAACAATTTATCTTAGAAATAATCAAAATGGTAAAGGAATAGGAAGTAAATTATATGCCGAACTTATTTCCCAATTGAGGACCCTAAAACTTCATTCTGTTATTGGTGGAATTGGACAACCCAATGAAGCAAGTATTGCGTTGCACGAAAAGTTTGGATTTCAAAAAATAGCACATTTTAAAGAGGTTGGATTCAAATTTGACAAGTGGGTTGATGTGGCATACTGGCAATTAATCATTTAGGTTCTGATTTAGTTAACCAAGTTATCACTATCTTCACCTTAAATACTGGTTATTATGAAATTACATATTATATTATTCATCTCTATATTTTCTTCTTGCCAGCTATTTGGGCAAAACATTACAGGGACTGTTACTAACATATTTGGAGAGCCACTAACCGGCGCCACTGTACAATGGCAAGGCTCTGACTATGGTGTATCCACGGAGACAGATGGTAGTTTTGTGATTTCGGACAAGAAGGAAGGAGAACGCATATTGTTTTTTTCATACTTGGGATTCAAGACTGATTCTGTCAATGCAGGAACAATAACGAATTGGAATGTGCAACTCATAGAAGACAATACCCTTTCTACGATAGATATCACAGCTAAAAGTCAAGCTACAAGATATGTAGATGGAGTCATCAAAACAGAAGCTATTGGGACTAGAGAATTAGAACGGGCGGCATGTTGTAGTCTTGCAGGATGTTTCAGCACAAATGCAAGTGTAGATGCCCAAACAACAAATGTAGTAACTGATGCTAAAGAGTTAAGAATCCTAGGCCTATCTGGTGTATATAATCAAGTGCTCATTGATGGAATGCCACTCGTCCAAGGTGCTTCATTTACATTCGGTGCTGGCAGCATTCCTGGGACGATGATTCAGGAGATATTTGTATCAAAAGGTGCGAATTCAGTTATTCAAGGATATGAAAGCATCACTGGACAGATTAATATAATGCCTAAGTCCGCTGAAAAATCAGAAAGAATATTTTTAAATGCTCTAACAAATTCATTTGGTGTATCTCAATATAACGCGAACTATATCCTAAAGAAAAACAAATGGAATAACTTCACTTCTGTTCACGCTACTCTACCGGGTGGAGAAGTTGACGGAGATAATGATGGTTTTCAAGATGTAACTAAGGTCAAACGGTTTTCAATATTTAATAAATGGATTTATGATAATCCCGAAAACCAAAAATTAAAAAGCCAGATTGGTCTTAGGTTCTGGAGTGAGAATCGTGTTGGTGGTCAGACTAATTATGATCAAAACACTCATGAAGCTAGCGGTGAAATTTATGGTCAAGCAATAAATATAAACCAAGCTGATTTCTACACAAAACTAAATTACAAACTAGCTGACCTAACATCACTTATATGGGTAAGTTCAGGTTTTGTGCATGATCAAAACAGTATATATGGGCAAAAATATTACAAAAGTGACCAGAAAAACCTCTACTCTAATCTAGTACTTGATCATAATTTCGGTGAAGATCAACACAACTGGAAAACAGGAATGAGCATAAGAAAAAATGATATGACAGAGAATATAGATTTCGCTGCCAATCCACTTAACTGGTCTTATGCAGGAACTTATGAGAATGATTATTTTATTCCAGGTGTATTTACGGAAGGAACATTCTACCTAGACAAAATAACACTGATGGGTGGTATACGAGCTGACAAACACGGAGACTTCGGATGGAAGGCTACCCCGCGAATGTTAATAAGAGCTGAGATCAGTGAGAATACTGACATTCGACTGAGTGCAGGAAAAGGGTTCCGAAGAGTGCATCTATTTTCAGAAAGAGTGGGAATCCTAGCAAGTAATCGAGATATCATCATAGAGAACCAACTCGAACCAGAAGAAGCTATCAATTTAGGACTTAATCTAGTTCAGAAATTTAAAATTGGGAATATCAACAGTTCTATCAGCGCTGATGGATATTTGACAATGTTTCAGAATCAAGTATTTCCGGATTTTGATAGAGAGATTGGCAAAGTATTCATCAATAATTTCTACGATAAAAGTGAATCGAGAAGCATTCAACTAGAAAACAAATGGGAATTTTCGCAACAAGTCGATTTCAAATGGTCATATAATTACCTATGGGCTGCTAGAGAAATGGAAGGAGAAATGATTGTATTGCCTCTTGTCCCAAGTCACAAATTACTTGCTCAAACTTCACTCAGTACTAAAGATGATAAATGGCAAGCCGACTTCACTATCAAATGGACCGGTACTAAAAGACTGCCAGACACAGAAAACTTTCCTGATTTGTATAAGCAACCAACAGAATCGCCCGCTTATACAGGACTAGATATGCAGATTACCAAAAGATGGACAAAGTTTGAGCTTTATGCTGGTGTAGAAAATATCACCAACTTCAGACAAGCATTCCCGATACTTGGAAGTGAAGATCCATTTGGACCATTTTTCGATTCTTCATTTAATTGGGGACCTACAAAAGGGCGAGAGTTCTATCTTGGATTTAGATACAAAGCATTTTGATTTGGAATATATAGTAACTCCATACCATACCCAGAAAGCAAGCGAAATTAAATGTTTTAATCAGGCTTTAAAACTCAATTATTGAATATCATGAATGCATAAATCTTCTACATTTTAGAATCTTGCAGGAGACTCTTATTTAGCTTTCTCTGGTATACTACAAGACAATAGTAATTATAGCTGAATCTTTTTACGTCTTTTAAGGGAAATTTAGCATATCAAAACCCCATAATCATTACCCTTTTGTTATTTTTGCAGCCTTTCTGAGAAACAACATGCAAGAATATTTAAATAAAATAGACAAAACCAGATTGCCAGAGCACATAGCAGTGATCATGGATGGTAATGGTAGGTGGGCAAAAGCGCATGGTAAACCTCGTGTTTTTGGTCATAAAAACGGAGTGAAATCTGTAAGAGAAATTAGTGAAGCCGCTGCAGAACTGGGTATCGGGTATCTTACATTATATGCTTTCTCTACAGAAAACTGGAGCAGACCTGTACTGGAAGTTACTGCATTAATGGGACTACTTGTCGAAACCATTAGAAACGAAGTCAGTACTCTTAATAAAAATAATATACGATTGAGAGCAATAGGTAACCTAAGTCAGCTGCCTAAAAGAAGTCAAAATGCATTACTCGAAGGAATTGAAAAGACAAGTAACAATACTGGTCTTACGTTAATTCTAGCATTAAACTATAGCTCTAGATGGGAAATCACTTCTACGATCCAAAAAATAGCTCAAGCTAGTAAAGATGGAACAGTAGATCCTTCTCAGATAGACGAGACATTTATCTCACAACAATTAGCAACAGCTGATTACCCTGATCCAGAACTATTAATAAGAACAAGCGGAGAGCAGAGAATAAGTAATTACCTTCTTTGGCAAATTGCATACAGTGAACTCTACTTTACAGATGTTTTCTGGCCTGACTTCCGAAAGGTTCATCTATACAAAGCCTTGGTTAATTTCCAAGGAAGAGAACGTCGTTTTGGCAAAACCAGTGAACAATTGAATAAATAAATTTTGAATTCTAATTTCTTTATTACCGCAAAAGTGCTGTACAATCAATAAGATCTATCTAATTAATATAGATTTTAAGAGTTCGTTAAATAAAAAAAAATAACAGATCAAGATTATTGATCGTTAATAATATTGCATACCAAGAAATACCTAAATGAATAGAATTTTCAAATATATCTTTTTCCTATTATTATCTGCAAGTACTTTATCAGCGCAAGAGATAAATGACTCACTCGGCATACTGGACTACTCTATTAAGTCTGATTATGAAATAGGAAGCATTACCGTCGTAGGCGCACCAGATAGAGATAGAAATGCTATCAAGTCTATCGCAGCACTTAAAGAAGGTGATAAAATCAAAATCCCAGGTCTTGTAATCCCAAAAGCAATCAAAGCTTTGATGAGATTACGATTATTTGACGATGTGCAAGTAATACAAAACAAAGTAGATGGAGAAATCGTACACCTGACGATAGTTTTGATTGAACGCCCCACCCTAGCAAGGTACTCATATACGGGAATAAAGAAGTCAAAGCATGACGACCTAAATGATATCGTAAGAAATATACTTAATAAAGGTGGTATAGTAACAGATGCTGGAAAAGAACTAGCCCGAGTAAAACTTGAGAAATATTTTACAGATCAAGGTAAATTAGATTCTAAAGTAACTGTTGAAGAAATAAAAGATGAAATAAAAGCAAATTCAGTGAGGCTTGTTTTCAATGTCAAAGAAAGCAAAAGAGCTAAAGTACAGGATATAACATTTATTGGGAATACTGAGGTAAGCTCTAGGAAACTCAGAAAGAAGATGAAAAACACCAAGCGAAAAGGTACTTGGTTTAGAAAAACAAAATTCATCGAAGACGACTATGAAGAAGATAAAGAATCTTTAGTAATGTATTATAATTCGCTTGGATTCAGAGATGCTAAAATAATGAGCGACTCTGTTTGGAGAGAAGCTGATGGCGACATGCAAGCATCAATAAACATCCATGAAGGAAATAGATACTACTTCAGAAACATCTCATGGAAAGGTAATTCACTATATACTGATGATCAATTAGCAGCGGTATTAGGAATTGTCAAAGGTGATGCTTATGATCCAGAATTACTACAAAACAGACTTACCTATAGTTTAGATGGTAGAGATGTATCTTCTCTATATATGGATGATGGATACCTATTCTTTGACATCAAGCCTACAGAAGTATCCGTAACGAATGACTCAATAGATCTAGAAATGAGAATCTATGAAGGTCCTCAAGCAACAATAAATGAAGTAAGGATTACAGGTAATGATCGTACACACGAATCTGTAGTACGTAGAATGGTTAGAACAAGACCTGGCCAGAAGTTCTCTAGGTCTCAGATAATCAGATCTCAGAGAGAAATCATAAACTTAGGATACTTTAATCCTGAAAATATGGATATCCAAACTCCTGTAAATCCACAAAGAGGAACAGTAGATATAGAATATGTTTTAGAAGAACGACCATCTGATCAGCTAGAGCTATCTGCCGGATATGGTGGAGCGAGTGGACTAATCGGAACACTGGGTGTTACATTCAATAACTTCAGTCTTCAGAATGTAAGAAACAAAGAAACATGGAGTCCACTTCCTCAAGGGGATGGACAGAAGCTATCTCTAAGAATACAGAGTAACAGTAGATTTTTTAGATCATACAACTTCACATTTACAGAACCATGGTTAGGTGGAAAAAAACCTAATTCATTTACGCTAGGTGCTGTTCACTCAGCAATTGATTATAGCCAGTTCGGTCAAGGTGCATTGAATATTACAAGAATATTTGCTGGACTGGGAACACAGCTTAAGTTCCCAGATGATTTCTTCTCATCATCTACAACTATCAACCTAGAAACCATTAAACTTAATGACTATCTTAATAGTGTATTCCAAGTACAGGATGATAGAGGTCAGTTTGTAACAATCAGAAATGGTAGTTTCAAGAACTTCTCATTGAATCAAACATTTACTAGAAGTTCTATTTCTGATCCATTGTATCCTAGAAGAGGATCTAGGGTTTCACTGTCATTACAGTTGACACCGCCATGGGCATTGATGGGAGTAGGAAATTCAGACCCATTAACAGATGCTGAAAAAGAAGCTATCATAGAAGATGCAGATGAAACAGGTGGCCCTGCAAATATTCTTACTCAATTAGAAAAAGATAATCTAATCTCATCTGTAGAAAATGCAAACAAATTTGAATGGTTAGAATATCACAAATGGAAATTCAATACGGAATGGTACTTTAATGTAGTAGATAAGCTTGTATTTATGACCAGTGTGAAAATGGGGTTCTTAGGTGGATATGACGATAGAGGAATTCCTCCATTCGAAAGATTCCAATTGGGTGGAGATGGTCTATCTAACCAAAACAATGCTCTTACAGGTACTGAGATCATCTCATTAAGAGGATATGAGACAACAGAAATTAATAATAACAGACCAGCTGCCATTTATGATAAGTTTACTGTAGAATTGAGATATCCACTTTCTCTTAATCCAAGTAGTACTATCTATGCAAAAATATTTGCACAAGGTGGAAATGCATGGGAAAGCTTTTCTGACTTCAATCCATTTGACATGAATCGATCAGTCGGTGGTGGGTTAAGAGTATTCTTACCAATGTTCGGTCTTCTTGGATTTGATTACGGTATTGGCTTTGATAAAAACTTACCCGCTTCTGCAGAATTTGGTCAGTATGCTAAATTTAATATTGTACTTGGATTCGAACCAGAATAAAATGAAATAAAATTTATAATATATAATAGGAGTCAAATTTATTTTTGGCTCCTATTTTTTTGGGGAATAATACAACCAATCCTCTAATACCAATTGTGTTTCAATTTGCCGCATAAAGATATTGGTAAATGCCGAGATGAGAGGAATGGCTTGCGTAGCAAACACCCGATATTGAATGTTGCAGACGAATGTATGCGGCAAATTCAATAGTAATCGGTATAATAGATAAACCAAACGGCTACAGAGAGCTCCAACTTTGTTAGAAAACCTATATTAAATCTATAGCTCCTTCAAGGAATTCTAACTCTCTCATTCTTAGTTAAACATAAATTTCAAACAAAAGAACTAATAACTATCAATGTCATATAGGTTTGCAACCTAGCCTAAACATGTAAATCCAACTATGTGTAAGAAGTCAGCATTATGCACTCTAATACCAATTGAGTTCATAATCGCCGCATATATTTAGCTTTATTCGATGATATCCATCGTTAAAAATACTCGCTGTAGCTAATGCTACATCTGCGTTTTTCGCCTTGACTATCCTCGAATAATTTCTAAATCTTATACGGCATTATCAAACTCAAATGGTATAAAAACACAAAATAACTAAGAATGTAGAAGCGCAACCAAGTACTAGATTTCAAGATATTGAGAATATATAGAGCTTTAGAAACCACAATTCAAGTAAAAATGAAATAGATTGTTTGTATTAGATAATCCTATAAACATCTAATCAGGATGAGCGACAGAGGGAAATAAAGCTACTTAAATCATGAGTGAATTAGAACCAATATTCTCAATTATCATTTACCACTTCATAATCTAAGATTTCTGCTATTTAAATCTTGTCTTTACTCGTTGTATTTTTTCTTGAACTATTAAATCTAATTTCATTTACTCTGTATTGGTTTATAAGCTATCGCACCAAAGGGAGGTTTTGTATTAATTTATAATACCAAATCATACACTTGCTATTGTTTCATTGGCTTCAATCTTCTCAATAATCTTACTTGACAAAGGGACTCTTTATAGCTGCGATAAATCATAATGTTTCACAAAACAAATCCTCCTCAAATACAAAAAGGGAAGCTGCGTATGCAACTTCCCTTTTATATCTTTTTGAATGGTGTTAGAAAATTACTTTCCTTTACCAGCCTGTACAGCTTCGATTTTCGCTTTGTATTCAGCTACTTTTTCCATCTTACTACTTCTTGCATTGATTTCTTTCAATGCTATCAATGTATTAAGATCATTTCCGTTCATGCCTTCTGCTTTCAAGAAATAAGGAGTTGCTTCGTTAAAGTATCCATCCATTTCAGCCTTTAATGCATCGTACTTTTTAGTACCCGCTGCAGAAAAATCATTTGCTAAGTCATTGATAGCTCCTGTAAGAGATGCAGCCTTATTATAAAACAGTGCTCCTTGTGAGTATACTGCATCAAAATTTGTTGGATCTTTTTCTAATGCTTGTGTGTAGTATTTTAATGCCTCACCAAAGTACTCGTCTGCTTTTGCAGTATTCCCAGCTGTTCTTTCAGTTTGATTCAATTGATCATAAACATTTCCTAGTGTTGTGTAGATTGTAACATTGTCCGGCTCTTTTTCTAGTGCTGACTTTAACTTTCCTGTTAAAACGTTCAACTTACCTTCTGTCAGGTAATAGTTTATCTCAGCGAACAATAATCCAGTATCATCAGGAAAAGCTTCTCTTCCTTTTTCTAAGAAAGCAAAAGATTTATCTTTATCTCCTTCAGCATAGATATTATATAGCGCTTCATAAGGAAGTGGCTTATCAGAACCCATTCCAATCAACTCTTCTAAAACTGGAGCAGCTTCTAGTCCTTTTTTACCATAATACCCAGCAGCTCCTGTGTAATAATAATGATCTATTCTTCCAGCTTCGTCATCAAGTCTAGATACACCACCGTTTTCATTGATCATCTTATATACCTGAATTGCACTATTAAAATAGTCAAATGCACTTGCATAGTCAGGAGTTTGGAAATAATAAATAGCTATATTATTCATATGTCCTTCTAAAGCTTGCAGTCCTTTAATAGCATCTTTTTTCACACCATCCTTTTCTGCTTTTCCATATGCAGTTTTGAAAGCATCAAATGCTTTATTTGCATATTCGCCATGCGTAATTTGGAAATTTGGATCAACTAGTTTTGCATTAATTTCAGCTGATACTACTTGATTGTATGCTTCTCCGAGCATGTTATAGTTCTTTATTTTTGCCTTTACGTCTTCATTTTCGAAAGCTTTTTCGACAAGCATAAGTCCTTCATCAAGAATGTCTGCATTTTTCACAGCGTTTTGACCGTATTTCCCAAGTAACTTGGCACCCTTTTTCAATGCTTTCTTTCCTTCTTGCGCATTTATTGATCCTACTACCAGAAATATACTGAGTAGTCCGAGAGCTAATTTTTTCATAGATATGTTCATTTGTTAATTTATTATTTTACCCGTCAAGGCTATGTGTTAATCATATGTAAGACGAGATTTTTTATCATTCTGTGTTTAATATCTGTTAAAGACACTGTGCAAAAATGTTAAAAATTAGTGAATTACTTAAGTTTCTGGCCTTAGAAATGACTTTCCGTTAAATGAAACACTAACTAGTTTAACATTTTCAATATTTACTTTCGTTCAACTATTCAAACTAAAAGTGACCCTTAGAAAGTTTTACTCTTCTTCGTCGTCGCTATTTTCATCTCGTCTGATCACAGCTACATCGGCAATACTATCTTTCTTACCTAGATTTATAACTCTTACGCCTTGAGTAGCTCTTCCCATTACTCTTAGATCTATAGCAGCCATTCTTATCATAATACCTTCTACTGTTGTAATCATTAAGTGATCATAAGTAGTTACATATTTAATTGCCACTACTTTTCCAGTCTTATCGGTAACATTCATCGTTTTCACACCTTTACCACCTCTATTAGTGATACGGTACTCGTCCAATGCAGATCGTTTTCCACTTCCTTTCTCTGATATTACAAAGATTGTCACTTCTGGATCTGTAGAGTTAACTGATAGCATTCCAACAACAACGTCATTCTTATCTTCATCTAATCTGATTCCTCTTACACCAGCCGCAGATCTACCCATTGCTCTTACTTTCTCTTCTGGGAATCTTATCGCTCTACCATTTCTGTTTGCGATTACGATATCATTCTGACCATTGCTTAATTTAGCTTCTAACAACTGATCACCTTCATTGATTGTGATGGCATTGATACCATTTGTCCTTGGTCTAGAGAATTTCTCCATCAATGTCTTTTTCACAAGACCTTTTTTAGTACAGAAGAATACATAATTACTATTCAACCATTCTTCATCTGTAAGATCCTTAACTATGATATATGATCTCACTTTATCATCTTTAGGCATTTGGATGATATTCTGTATCACTCTACCAGCTGAAGTCTTACCCGCTTCCGGTATTTCATAAGCTCTTAGCCAGAAACATCTACCCTTTTCGGTAAATAGCAATATATAATTATGCGCATCCGCTACGAATAAGTGTTCTACTGAATCAGCATTTCTAGTCTTACTTCCTCGTGATCCTCTTCCCCCTCTTGACTGTGACTTGTACTCTGATGACTCAGTTCTCTTAATATATCCTAATTTAGAAATAGAGATAACTACTTCTTTATTCGGAATCATATCTTCTATGCTGATCTCATCATCTGAATAACTGATATCGGTTCTTCTTTCGTCACCGAATCTATCGTTAATATCGTCAAGTTCAGCTTTGATTATATCTCTTTGCATTCCTTCATTAGAAAGAATCTCATTATAGTGAGCTATTTTCTTTTGTAGTTCATCATATTCAGCTTGGATCTTATCTACTTCTAGACTTACTAGCTTCTGAAGCCTCATTTCTAGAATAGCCTTCGCCTGAATTTCTGACAATTCAAATGCAGAAATTAATCCCGCTTTCGCTTCATCGACTGTTTTCGATTTTCTAATAATCGCAATAACTTCATCGATGTTAGCCAACGCAATAAGTAATCCTTCTAGGATATGCGCTCTTTCTTCCGCTTTTCGAAGATCATACTGAGTTCGACGTACGATTACTTCTAATCTAAACTTAATGAACTCCGCAATAATTTGCTTCAGATTCAACATCTGAGGACGACCATTTACAAGTGCAATATTGTTCACTCCATAAGAAGACTGAAGAGCTGTGTATTTATATAACTTACTCAAAACGACACTTCCCATGCCATCTCTTTTTATTTCTACTACAATCCTTAGACCGTTTCTATCTGATTCATCTCTTAGATCTCTGATGCCATCAATCTTACCTTCGTTTACTAAGTCAGCCATCTTTGCTACCAAAGTTGCTTTATTGACTTGGTATGGAATCTCAGTAATAACAATCGTCTCCATGTTATTAGCATTCGTTTCGATCTCGGCTTTTCCTCTTACAACGATACGTCCTCTTCCTGTCTCGAATGCATCTTTCACACCACTATATCCGAAGATAGTTCCTCCTGTAGGAAAATCAGGGGCTGTGATATGTTCCATTAATTCTGGTATAGTAATTTCAGGATTATCAATTGCAGCTTTAGTCCCGTTTATAACTTCTGTTAAGTTATGGGGAAGCATATTTGTAGCCATTCCTACTGCGATACCAGAAGCTCCATTGACTAATAAAGTCGGAAACCTTGTCGGCAGAACGGTTGGTTCTTCAAGAGAATCATCAAAGTTCAATGCCCAATCAACTGTATCTTTCTTAATATCAGAGAGCAGTTCATCAGAAATTCGTTGTAATCTAGCCTCGGTATATCTCATCGCCGCTGGACTATCTCCATCCATAGATCCAAAGTTCCCTTGTCCATCTACTAGTGGATATCTTAACGACCAATATTGAGCCATCCTTACCATAGAGTCATACACTGAGGTATCTCCATGTGGATGATACTTTCCAAGCACCTCTCCTACTATTCTTGCAGACTTCTTATGTGACTTAGAATATGAGAGTCCTAAATCTGACATTCCATACAGTACTCTTCTGTGTACTGGCTTCAATCCATCCCTTACATCTGGTAATGCTCTAGAAACAATAACCGACATCGAATAATCGATGTATGCGGACTTCATTTCGTCTTCAATATTAATTGGTATAATACGCTGATCGTTAGCCATTTATATTTTTGTTTTTATTTTCAATACTAGCTTACAAAAATACAAAAAAAAACGCAAAAAAAGAAGTAAACCTCGCCTTGGAAGCCAATTATACACAAGCGCAATTTAACCGCCCTAATTAACTAATTATCAGCGAATTATACATTCAATAAAAGAACTTTAAAAATAAACAATTAGACCGTAAATCTTAAATACGATCCGATTTCATTATTCAATGTTTATTGGAGAACCTGAGTGGACAATTTTCGCATACATTTAGCTTTATTCCATAATATCCATAATTGTAAATATTAGACGCAACGAACATTACTTTTGCGTTGCTTTTCCTTCATCCTAGGAGAGTAATTTCTAAATCTTACACTACAGTATCAAACACAAAAGATATAAGACAGAATCAACCATATACACAAATAACAAAGTCCCTCTCAATCTAGATTGAGATGGACTTCATTTTAAACGTATAATACCAGTTGGTACTTGTCCTTTTATTTAATAAATGTCAACACTTTCGCTTTATTACCAGCCAATAGTGTAACTCTATATACACCAGACATTAAATCACTTACATCTATTCCTCTTTGGAATTTACCGTTTGCTACTTGCTGTCCCATGTTATTGTACATTACGTAAGAATCTATCTCCGTTTCTGTTTCTATATTAAGTATATCAGAAACCGGATTCGGATAAACAGAAAAGCTGCCTTCCAATTCAGCTACTCCTAAGAATGTAGAAAAATCACTTGTATATCTAGGGAACATCTGATAACCTTCATCGTGCGGCGCACTATTATCAAATTGACCTCCTACTCCTACTAGTAATAGATCATATGCTGCCCCTGTACCAAATCCAGGAATCTCTGTACCTGCAATTTCTGTATCTCCATCTATTCTTGCTGTAAATACTGTTCCGTCCTCAGACTCAAAATCCACATTAAAAGATGACCCACTATCATCCCATTGAGACACATCGCTGAATCTTACAGCAACTGTCTGCACTAATTTAGACTCCGTAGATTCATCAAGAACCGTTACATTACCGATTAACTGAAGAGGATTGCCTCCACTTACAAACTCTACTGCACTAGCCGATGTCTGTAATAATCCGTTAAAGTGACCTATAAAACCTGTCACCTTGATCAAATCACCTTCTGCATACGTATATCCTAGATCTGCATTTGAAAACATACCGATTGCGTCACCACTCTCGTCAATTAGTGCAAACTGTAATCCACTACCACTTAAGTTAGCACCGTGCACTACACCCTCTACGACACATTCTACGCCTGACGAATCAGGTAAACCATCAGCATCTATAGTGTTCACTAATCCAATATCATAAACTGGAATAGTCGGCTCTACTGCACCCATAACGGTTACTGTACCTACCATACCTAATCCTACATGAGGATCACACTGATAATCATATACTCCAGCTGTATTAAATGTAAAGTCAAAAACCCAAGAACCTGAAGCAGCAGCTCCATTCGTAAATCCCTCTGGATTGTTTGGATATATATCAGTTGATCCATTTACATTGTGAAACCCTTGAACATTTATCCATCTTACAGATTCTCCTTCATTGATTACTATATCCTTTGGAGAAAACTTGTTATTTGATACCTCTACTGTATAATCAGGTACAAACTCACAAGATGCTGAATTGGCTGCATTAGGTGTTCCTAAAAATGCGACACCATTTACCATTACTCCTAGATCATTAGTTGATACTCCCCAGTTAGATCCCAATGAATTATCTGAAGTAACATCACATAGCTCGACAGTAGCTCCTCCACCATCTGCACCAGCATCAAAATCAGGCCAGTCTTCTCCATCATCATAAGTTACTTCATCAATAAGATTTCCACTCGGATCAGAAATAGCGACTCTTTCACCTCCATTATTTGTAGCTATTCTTTCTATTTCAATAGATTCTACACCCAAAACAGTCATGATTGCTGTAGGATTAATAGCTAAAATACGATACTCTCCTGCAGGAATAGAACCCGCTATTATAGTATCAGCATTATTATCTTCAATTATATATCCAGCAAGATCTATAGTCGCATTTGTCTCATTATATAGTTCTATATATTCTAATGAATCAGTACCAGATTCTGGCGGATTATAACTTATTTCAGAAATGACAAGCTGAGCAGATGCCATGGCTGAGATCAAAAGAAAGGCGAGGAAAGGTAAAATTCTTTTCATAAACATTTGATTTTATTATTTTTATGTATTCAAGAATAAATATACGAAAAAAGGCTGATCCTATTGGATCAGCCTTCTTAATTATTTTGTAAGATATTATATCATTTAGAATGAATATCTAACAGAAGCATTCCAAGTAAGTCCTTTTCCGAAAATAACTTGATTGTTTTGATTTACACCATTCCAGTTTTCTTCAGCTACATCAGAAGCATGAATGTTAGTTCTAGAATAAGAGATATAAGTCTCATCCAATAAGTTATTAACATTAACTCTGAATCTCAATACATCTTGATTTGGCAAGTTTAATGTATAAGAAACTCCAGCGTCTAATACTCCAAATGAAGGCAATTCAACAGTTCCTAAATTTTCTTCTGTTTGGAAAATATTATCTGTTGCATTTACTCTTGCATAACTACTGCTGTAGAAGTTATAATCAGCATCAAATTTCAAACTATTTGTTATTCTGTAGTCAACACCAGCTCCAAATGAAGTCTGTGCAGAACCACCAACTTTAGCACCATCAAGATAAAGATTATCTACTGACGAAACTAGATTTAACTGATCATCGAAGATATCTTGTTTTGCATTAGCACTGTAAGTCCAACTTCCTAATGAACCATAAGCTTTTATAGTAAGATTATTCATAGCTCTATATTGAAGATCTAACTCAACACCTTGGTGTAGTTGATTGATACCAGAAGTATTTGAAAACCCTCCATTAGCTAGTGCTACTTGATCTCCAGCTGGTGTAGTAATTGTATCTCCAGGTAATACAGATGATGTTTCAAATCTGTTATTCCATGCTGTTCTATATACGTTAACATTAGCTTCTAACTTACCAGTTCTTAGCTTATATCCAGCTTCAATTCCAAACACTTCTTCATTATCAGCTACTTGATTCACATCATTTCTGAAGTTCAAGAAAAGGTTATCATGGAAAGGTTGTCTTGAGTAAAATCCAGTATTAATGTATGCACTGTTAGAGTTATCAAAACTATAACTTGTTCCACCCTTAATGTTGTATCCTAAGTTTGTTAACTTTTCAGACTCTTCTTCCGCCTCAGTATAGTTAAATCTATCCCATCTTACGTGTGACTGATTAGATACAGCACCTTGTACATATGCAGAAATATTATCATTAGAAAACTCTAACTGAGTAAATAATCCACCATATGAAATTCTTTCACTGTAATCATAGTTTATTCTCTGACCTTCTCCAGCGAAACCAGAAACAGCAGACCATGGATTTGCATTAAATGTTTCAGTTGCTACATAATCATTTGGAAACTGATTATTATTATCAATTAAGAAACCATTAAGTCCCATTGGGTTGATTATATGTCTGAAGTGATCACCATTATAAGTTCTTAAGTCAGCACCAATATTCCAAGTCAACTGATCAGTTAATTGTTTCTCATAATTAGATACAACTCCATACCATTGGTGATTATTTACTGAACCTCTTACCAAGTATCCTCTTGGATCTTTAGAAAAAGCACCAATTCCTTCTGTTACAGTTTCATTAACCGCTTGTGTTGCAGTCCAGTCATATTGACCATCATCTCCACGAACAGCTCTACCACCGTATCCACCTGTACCACCTCCACGGCCCCAAGAACCATATACTACAGTAGACATTTTAGATGTTTCATTGATATTGAAATCCCAGTTAATATTTGCAACTGGTTTGTGGTAGTAATTTCTTCTTTCTGTTTGGTAATCACCATTTTCGTATGTACCCCAGTTTCCATTTACTCTTCTATTAATTTGAGTAGCATCACCATCTACATAGTGATCAGAGATTCTTTGGCTGAAGTTTTGATCATGCCATTGAGGCGCACCTGTTACTAAGAAATTCAAGCTATGCTTTTCATTTACTTTATATCCCATTGAAAGGAAGTAATTTTGTCCTTGACCTCTAGTTCCATCAGCATATCCATCTCCTTGCCAGTGTGTCAACAATGCAGAAACTCCGAATTTATCATTGATCATTCCTGAGTTATAACCTACAGTTGTTTTGTAGAATGCATCGTTACCTGTTTGGAAACTTGCAAATCCACCTTTTTCTTGATCAGTTGCTTTAGTAATAATGTTTGTTGTCCCACCTACTGATGAAATCGCAAGCTTTGATGATCCTAGTCCTCTCTGAACTTGTACTGCATTGGCAATATCTGTCATACCTGACCAGTTAGACCAGTACATTTGACCATCTTCCATACCATTGATTGGCTGTCCGTTAAGTAAAAATGCAGTGTTTGTTTGATCAAACCCTCTTGTAAATACTTGACCATCTCCGAATCCACCATTTTGGTTTGCAACGAAAATAGATGGCGTATTTTTCATAATCTCAGGAAATTCAGTATTTCCACCTTTCTCTAAAATTTCAGTTCTAGAAATAGTAGATACCGCAACTGGAGTTCTTCTGTCTTGTACTATATCGACAACTCCTGTAATCACGATTTCTTCCAAACCAGCATAACCTTGCTTTACTGTGATATTACCCAAATCTCCAGAACAACTAGGAGCAGGAAACAAAGTAGTTTGGTATCCTAAATAAGCAACTTCAATTCTACAATCTCCTGTTCTATCAGAAATTATAGAAAAACTGCCATCAATGTCTGTAATTGTTCCCGTGCTCGTACCTTTCACTAATACCGATGCACCAATTAATGGTTCATTTGAATCAGCGTCCACTACCGTACCTGTTATCTGTGCTTGCATTGCAAACGTCATTAAGGTCAAAACGAAAAGAAAGTAAAGTTTTTTCATGTTTAATTTTTTAGTTTTATTTAACACAAAGGTACAATGAAACATGGCATATAGAGAAACTTGATATAAATTTATTGTTAATATTTACTAACACTCCCGCTTACATAAAATTCTGTTCATTTGCTCCAAACCGACAAACACATCATTTATATTCCGAAAACACCGAATTCAACAGTATATTAACTCAGGCTAGAGTATTAAACATTAGATACAATGTGAAGAACTTTAAATGACAATTATGACACTACTTAGAAAAATAGATTTAAAGAAACCTTAAAAAAGAAACATTGTTATTCTTCTAACTTAAGAATAAGGTCGGTTGACTGACTAAGTATTTCGTCCATTTTGGAACTTGGCTGCCCTGCAAAAAGAGCCATCTCGCAGGTCTTAAGGATCGACAAATAAGAATCAACCAATTCTTGCGACACACCATTAGAAGACAACTTTTCAACTATCTTCTCTTTTTGAAAATCAGAATTGGGTAGACCGAATTTATTCCCCAAATAACCATTCATAGTTGAAGAGACTTCTTCATAAAACTTTCGACTGTCGTTTTCCTGCTGATGAGTTCTTGCTTTTTCTAGTTTCGAATTAGCAAGTTTCATTGCCTTCCTTCTCCTTTTTTCTTCAGGATCAAGATTTTCCAAAAGTACATCTTTGTACTTTTTATAACCCATCGCTACGAAGCCCAACAGCCCTAAACCGAAACTCCCAAACCAAAAACCATCAAACAACTTCAACTGAAATGGCGAAATAGATTCTACTCCCACTCTATCCTCTTCAAGATTCTGAGAAATAGAAACATCTCTATCATCTGTTATTACCGATCTCGTTCCTTTTGTTACCTGGACTCTAAAGGGAGAACTTCTGATAGTCATATATTTCATACTATCCGTATCATAATAAGAGAACTCTGGCCTTAGCATATATGTTCCTGGTTTCTTCGGGACTATCAGATATTCTATTTGCTTATAGTTACTAACTACACCATCTCTGGATGTGTCCTCATCTCTCACCACATTTGGATCATAATATTCCATATGCTCCACTTCTTTCTGATTCGGTGCAGAGAATGTTTTACCATCACCTGTTCCTCGCACTTCCATATTGATTACAAATGCATCATCAGTTGTGATTCTCTTCTTATTAATTTTGGTAGCCATTTGATATTTACCAACAGCCCCTGAGAAACTAACAGGCGCACCAGGTGGCGGATCATTAACTTGAATCGTAAGTGGATTTGTTTTTATACGCTTCTGTCGTGTCGGTGGTCGACTAAAAAAACCACCATTGCTCTTAGCTCCAGGAATAGGTATGGCTAGTGTGACCGTCACAGGAGAAAAATCAAACCTCCCAGTTCGTTGAGGGAATAAGGCAACTTTCTTGAGCACCTTAGTATAATATTCTTTCCCATTCAACACCTTTCTAGAAACTTCCGCTCTGTAATTTCTCAATTCTTGAGAGAAGAATCCATCATAATCTGGCTCATTAACCAGTTCATATCCATTGACATCTTGTTGTGTATAAAGAATATATTCTAGTGTAATTTGCTGACCTAATATAGCTTCTTCTGAAGTCGTCTCTAACTTCATGAAGCTTTCCTTATCTGTATCTGCTATTGCGCTAGCAGCTTTTCCTTTTACGACTTCTACCGTAATCGAATTAGATTTAAGCTTTCTGCCATTAACAGAAATAGAACCTCCTGGGATCGTATACTTTCCAATTTTGGTAGCGTATAAATCATAAGTAATAACTTGACTCTTTGACACCGCACCATTGTTTATCTTTGTAGAGCTAGACTGCCTAGGGCCACCTACTACTTCAAAAGGACTAAAGTTAGGCGTCCTAAAAGAACTCCCATTAGCTCCATCAAGAGTGTATCTCACTTCAAATGATGAATTCTGAACTACTTTGCTAGCATTTACACTCAACCTAAAAGATTGAGAATTTAAAACTAGACAACTCAAACAAAAAATAACTAAGCTAACAAATCGCTTCATACCTCTAAATAACAACTTTATATTTTTTTAAGCTTCCTTTTTTTCTTTTTTGGTGTAACAGGTGTGTTAGGTTTCTTCTCCGCTCTTGGAAAATTGAACTCAAAAAAACCTGAATTTCCTGGCCGTTGTTCTATTATTCCTTCTGGATTGGGCAAAACCAAGATAGATGTTGGTTCTGTTTCCAACGTTTCATCTCCTGTATCAAGATAGCCTGGCAATATTGTAATCTCACCAATTTCTTCGCACAGAATACCGTAACTATAAGTTGACGACTGAGTAACATCCCCATTGATCATCGACATAGATGTAGATGTGTTCGGACCATTTACTACATTAAGCCCTTGCATATTTGGCCCTTCAAATTGGCCAGCTATATTACTTGCTACGAAAGTTACATTTAGTACATTTCCGGCAAGAATAGTATCTGAGCTTATATCTACATTAAACTCTTGCCCAAATAAGGATCCTGCAAACAAGAGTAAAATTAGAGTTTTTAGGTTCATTGTTTGTTGTTGTGTTTTGGTTTTAACTATAAGCTTTTTTGATAAATAGCCTTATTGTTTATTCGTATGGTGTCTTTTTCTTTGTTGTGATTCTTTGTTGTGATTCTAATCATGCGTATTAAAAAAACGAAGCTGAAGCATCGAGAACTTTTAATAGTGGCTCGGGCTCGGTTACTCTTTACCAATCTTTCTTTGGCTTTTTACTATTGCCTTTCATCTTCCGTAGCTTCTCTTGCACCTTTTGTTCTTCATTATCTATAATCTCTAGAAGTTTTCTTGCATCTTCTTTATCGAGATCTTTTTTATCTGATTGTTTGGCCTCTTGCTCTTTTTCGTCTTTTGACTCTTGAGATTCTGATTGAGATTCTTGCTCATCCTTTTGTTCCTGATCTTCTTGGTCTTGTTGTTCTTGCTCCTGCTGTTGTTGCTGTTCCTGTTTTTCTTGATCCTTATTTTCCTCTTGATTCTGATCTTGATCTTGCTGCTGCTGTTGTTGCTGTTGCTGCTGTTGTTGTTTAAGCATTTGCTTAGCTAGCATAAGGTTTTCTTTGGCCTCTTCATCTTTTCCATCATACTTTAGAGCATTCTTGAAGGACTGAATACTTTCTTGATATTTTTCATTTTGAAAGTGAGTATTGCCTAAATTGTAATAAGCATTGGAAACTACATTAGGATCACTACTTGTTAATGCGTTTTGATATTGATTCAATGCTTCTTCATATCGTTCTTGATTATAAAGTGTATTCCCAAGATTATAATTTGCTTTCCCTGACTTATCAGTTTCGCTCGCCTTCCTATACTTCCCCTCAGCCAGATCGTATTGCTCTTTATTGAATAGGTTGTCACCTTCCATTAACAAGTCATGAGAAGATTGGGCTGACATTGAATGCGCTAAGACCACTAATAAAATTATTAATGCTGAGGTTTTTATAAATACTAAAAATCCTGATTCAGATCCAATTTGCTTCTTATTAAAATACTTCTGATATTCTTCTGATATGATATCCTCCATGTTGTAACCTGTTTAGAATATGATTTAAAATATCTTTTTCAACCCATTAGGAAGTATCCAGTCTAACAAAAATAAAAGGAAAGCAATTCCCAAGAACCACTGAAAGTAACTGTTATACTCTGAGAATGACTTTTGTTCTACTTCTCTTTTTTGCAATCTATCCAACCTGGATTTCAAATCTTTGATGGCATCTTCTCCTTGATTTACAAGATAAAATTCGCCTCCACCACTTCTAGCTATATCTTGAAGGTTTGGTACATTAAGTTTACTTACCACAGGGTTTCCTTCTTCGTCTTTTTTGTACTCAGACACTCCCCTATTCATATACGGTACATAGGTTCCTGTTTCTGTCCCTACTCCGATTGTATATATTACTAAACCGTCATCTGCACCTTCAATTGCCTTTGCTTGGGCCTTGCCTTCATGATCTTCGCCGTCTGTGATAATTATAAGTGCACGTTGATGTCTTACTTCTTCCTCGTATGCCTTCATAGCAAGGTCAATCGCCTCATCAATGGCAGTTCCTTGTGTTCCCGCTAGATTAGGATTGGCACTTTTAATAAATAATTCCGCCGCTGCATAATCATTTGTAAGTGGCATCTGAAGATATGCATCGCCCGCAAAGTAGATCAATCCGATTCTATCTCCTTTTAAATTTCGAATTAGCTTTTCAGTAAACCTCTTTGCTCGCTCCAATCTTGATGGAGAAATATCCTGAGCCATCATACTTTGAGAAATATCAAACGCAATAAAAATATCGGCACTCTCGACCTTCATCTTCTCTTTCTTCGTTCCCCATTGCGGATTTGCCGCAGCAATAAATAAGAACAAAAGTCCTAAAAGTATAGCTGCGTTTTTAATCCACAATCTCGATACACTTGCATCAGGCATCAATCTCTTAACCAGTGATTCATCCCCAATCTGGGCTATCCTTTTACCCCTCCATAGATATACTAGGTACATCAATACAAACAAGATAGGCACCAATGCCAACCAATACAAATATGATATGTCTTCGAATCTAAACACTTATGATAATATGTTAAGTACTGTTTTCCTTAATAATAATTCAAATAACAATAAACCAAGTCCGATCAACAAAAAGAAACGAAACTCATCTTGATATCTTTTGAAAATATTCACTTCTATTTCGGTTTTCTCTAATCTATCGATCTCGGCATATATAGCCTCTAATTGAGTTCTATCTCTTGCTCTATAATATCGTCCTCCTGTACTACTTGATATTTCCTGTAATAATCTTTCATCGATTTGCACTTTCGCATTACGGAATATGTATTGTCCATTACTTCTTCTATTCACAGGCGTGGGCGCATTCCCTTCGCTTCCTACTCCAATAGTATAAACTTTCACGTCGTATTCTCTAGCAATTTCAGCTGCAGTCTCTGGATCTATGTATCCTGTGTTATTGACACCATCTGTAAGCAGAATCACAACTTTGGATTCTGACTCACTGTCCTTGAGTCTATTGACAGCTGTCGCAAGCCCCATGCCTATTGCTGTTCCATCTTCTAATGTACCGACAGCCAATGCTTGCAAAAAATCTATCAATATAGATTGATCTGTGGTTAACGGACATTGGGTAAATGCTTCTCCAGCAAAAACTGCTAGACCTAATCTATCGTATTTTCTATTCCTAACAAAGGCCTCTGCCACCTGCTTACTTACTTCTAATCTGTCCGGCTCGAAATCCTTAGCCAACATACTACTAGACAAATCGATCGCAAGCATTATATCTATCCCTTCTGCATTCACTTTTTCTTCTTTGAGAGACAACTGCGGTCTAGCCAACGACAGTACTAGAAATAACAATCCTAATAATCTAAGCAAATCTGGCAACCAGGTCAATTTCGTTCGCCAAGATCCTCCTCCTTCAAATGCATCTGAGGTAGATATTGTAAAACTAGTATCTGTGTTTTTCTTAGTGAATAGACGCCAAGCATACCAGGCCAATGGTACTAAACCCAACAATAAAAAGTAGGGACTTACAAACTCTATGTTCTTTAGATATTCGATCATTCTCCTTTTTCTATTTCTATTGCAAGCTGTTTCGTTTCATTCACTATTTCAACGGCATCTCCCATAAATTTCTCATTGATTTCTGGACCAGTTACTCCTTTTGCAAATTTCACTTTATCAGCAATCTGAAGAATATCTGTAAATCTAGAAATAACACTTATCTCTATTCCTTTTTCGGACATTGACTTTTTCAATTGGCTAGTTGTCATTTCTAAGGCCTGCACTTCGTATCTATCTTCTACATACTGCCTCATTACTCTTGTGAGTTCAGTATGGTATTGTTTCTCTTCTCCGTTTTGCCAAAGTTTCTTTGACTTCAAACCATTTAGATCTTCCATGGCGATAATATGCGCAGGTCTTTTAATCTCTTCTATTATCTCTTCAAAGAAGTCTTCCGATTTTTTAAACTTTTTACTTAAATATATGCCTAGCAAGCCTAACACTCCCAATCCCAATAAAACATATAAATATTTGAGATAATCTTTCCAAGAGATCTCTTCCTCTATGATTGACTTGTTTTCGTTAAGCTCTACCGCTTGACCCCTTGGCAATACATAAAGTGGTTTTCTTTGCAATGGCATCACAGCTTGAGCAGGAGATGTATTAAGCAATGGTATTGGCAATAAAAAAGCTCCAACAGTACTTATTCTGATCTTTACTGCACCCTTGAGTGATAATCCTTTACCGTCTGGTTGTTGGCTAATTATCAGATTAGCGTCATTGATTCCAAACGCTCCTCCATCCACAATATCCACATCCATGATCTCATCGAAAGTGGTAGTGTCTTGCTCGTAAGCTGCATTCTCTATTTCTTTTAATGGGCCAAAATCTACAGAACTAAGCTGTACTCCTTGTGGCACGTTTATTTTATAATTTAATACAATATCATCGCCGAAATAGATAGAGTCTGGAATTGCGTCCACCGCTACACTAAGTTGTGCAGAAACAATCGTCACAAAAAGACTAAAAAGCAATACTAATCTACACTTAATCATCGTCCTCTTTTTTTGAAAAATTTCAATAATGATTTCACATAATCTTCATCCGTCTGAATACTCAATATGTCAGAACCCGATTTGCTAAATGAATTTTTGAAAGTGTTTTCATGTTTCTCAAACCACTGTGCATAGTTATCTCTTACTTTCCTCACAGAAGTATCGATTATTCTTTCTGCCCCAGTTTCAGCATCTTTCATTCGAATGAGACCTGCATTTGGCAGCTTCCTCTCACTCTTATCATAGATATGTATACCTACTATATCGTGTTTCCTAGAAGCTATATTCAGTGCCGTTTCATAACCAGAAGTGATATAGTCTGATAGACAGAATACGATTGCTCTTTTTTTCTGAATATTTGTCAAATACTCCAGTGCAAGCTTTAGGTCCGTTCCTGTATTTTCTGTTTCATGAGAGATTAGTTCTCTTATGATTCTCAAAATAGTGGTTTTTCCCTTTTTAGGAGGTATGTACTTCTCTATCTTGTCCGAAAAAAGAATCGCTCCTACTTTATCATTGTTAGTTGACGCAGAGAATGCGATCACAGCAGACAACTCAGTGATCAATTCACTCTTAAATTGTCCATCTGTCCCATACAATGCAGATGCACTAACATCTATCAATAACATCACTGTCAGCTCTCTCTCTTCTTCAAACACTTTCACTGCAGTATCATTCGTACGTGCCGTTACATTCCAGTCTATATTTCTGACATCATCGCCATAGATATAGTTCCTCACCTCACTGAATGACATTCCCCTACCCTTGAAAGCACTATGGTACTCTCCTGAGAAAATATGCTTACTCAGACCTTTGGTCTTAATCTCTATTTTCCGTACTTTTTTAAGTAGTTCTGTTGTATCCAACTTTTAAAAAATTGATGATTGACAATTGATAATTGATAATTCTGTGCTAGATTCTCAATGCTACGGTACTTCTACTGCATTGATGATACGTTTTACAATATCTTCTTGCGTGATACTTTCAGCTTCCGCTTCATATGTCAGACCAATTCTATGTCTCATGATATCCTCGCAAACAGATCGCACGTCTTCTGGTATAACATAGCCTCTTCTTTCGAGGAATGCATTAGCTTTTGATGCTTTGGCTAAGTTGATACTAGCTCTTGGCGAACCACCATAGCTAATCAAGCCATTAAGATCGTTGATGCCTGCAGACTTAGGATCTCTACTTGCAAAAACTATATCAAGAATATAATTCTCTATCTTCTCATCCATATAGATTTTCTTGACAGATTCTCTGGCTTTAATGATCTGAGCTGGATTGATGATAGGATTAATTTTTTGCGCAACTTCCCCAGAAAGATTCTTTCTTACGATGTGTCTTTCTTCATCCTTTGTAGGATAGCCAATATTAACCTTAAGCATAAATCTATCAATTTGTGCTTCTGGTAATGGATATGTTCCTTCTTGTTCGATTGGGTTTTGAGTAGCGAGTACTAAAAATGGCTCATCCAACTTGAATGTTTCTTTCCCAATCGTTACTTGCTTCTCTTGCATTGCTTCCAAAAGAGCAGACTGCACTTTCGCAGGTGCTCTGTTAATTTCATCTGCAAGTATGAAATTTGAGAAAATTGGCCCTTTTCTAACATTGAACTCATTCTTCCCCGGATTATAGATCATGGTACCAATGATATCCGCTGGCAATAAATCTGGCGTAAACTGGATTCTTTGGAACCCTGCATCTACCGCCGACGAAAGCGTCTTAATAGACAATGTCTTTGCCAATCCTGGAAGACCTTCAAGGAGCACGTGTCCCTTTGCCAATAAGCCAAGTAATAATCTACCAATCATATAATCTTGACCAACAATGACCTTCGCAGTTTCTGTTCTGATCTGATCAATGAACTCACTGTCTTGATATATTTGTTGGTTTAATGCTTCGATATCAACTGATTCTTGCATGATAATTTTGTTTTTATTTGAGTATTTTGAACAATGCTAGCACAAAAATGAAAAAACTTTACTTAAAACAAAGCTAGATAATAAATATATATAGAAGTGATTTAAGAATCATAATGTTAATTCCTTAGCAAATCATTGATTCACAACATTTCAGCTTTCTATCGTCACTTAGCCCTGGCTAAGCTTCTCAAAAGAACTTCATCTTGTAAACCAAGCAATTACTAATCATTTTAACCTTAGTTTTTAAAACACTTCATAACCTTCTGTTTGTCTTGTTAAACATTATGTCAAAAATAACGAATACTTACATACTAGATTTTTGTGTATACTTGTTTAACTATTTGTTAACTGAAAGGAAAATATGAGATTAATTTTTGGATTATTTATTATCATGTCAATAGCTAGCTGTAGCCGTGGTTTCCTAGAGCACGCTGATACTTACTATGACTATTCAGAGGCATATGACATGTGCTATAGACTTAAAAGTGGTTTACTAGTTGTCCAAGTTCCGAGTGAAGGCAAAAAACACCAGTTGATGAAAATCCAGTTCGAAAATGAAGACAATCCTAAAAAAAGAGAAAAATTAAAATCGGTCTACAATAAAGAGATGATAGAGTTGGGCCAAGCTCAGCGTTCTCTTGTTAATGGATTCCCTGAATACTATAAGTTTTCTAGCGTTGCTTTTGTTCCTGACACTTTAGTTAAAGAATTTAAATTAGGTAGACGGACTAATATATTCCTAAATCAAGAATTGGAATTAACTACAAATGAATCTATTGATACCTCAAAAATAATAATGTATGTCAGAAGCTTAAGGGACTATGATCATTTATATATTTATACTTCCCAAAATATACTTCCGCCAAAACCATTTCCGTTCTCATCTACTGTTTCTACAAGTAATATAAATATTATGGCAAAGTCGGAAAAAGTTTCTCCCATAGAAAACAATCAAATTTATACTGCCATTGTCACACTAAATAGAAAACTTATAAAACTTTATCAATCCTTGCCTAATGGTTTTAATAGTGAGTATAAAAAATGAAATACATAGCTTTATTAACTTTCTCAATTCTCTTATTTCAAAACTGCGTATACGTTAAATATCACGATTATGCCCCTACGCTACAACCAGAAGCTGAGGTAATTATCAACAAGCTAAAAAATGACACCTTAATCGTAGTTGTCCCGACCTATCAGGATAAAGAAAAAATTTTAAAATCCTCACATCGAGCGGCAAGAGGTCGAACAGAAAGAAAAAAGAGAAAACAAAAACTGATCAATCTCTATGCAGAACGTCAAGTAGAGATGGAGGCCATTATTATAGCTTTTAACGAATTATATACTTTCTCCCCTGTCATTTATATACCCGACAGTTTAATCTCAGATTTCGAGTCAGGAATCAACAGAACGTACTTCATAGATGACCAATTCAGACTAAATCCTGACATAAAACATTATAATAGATCACCAATCAAGCTCATCAAGCAGTTTGACCAAGAATGGCAAATCAAAGTCCGAAACCAAATCGTACCAAATCCTTTTCCAAATTACTATCTATATAGAAATGGTCTTTATGGATTTCTCGGGACAGAAAAATTTGATCAGATGTATGAGCGAGTAGCTATTGTATTCCAAAGGAGATTTGATTCGTTTTATGCAAATCCAGAAAGTAGAATATCGTTGTGATTATTTATTGTTTTTTCTACAAATTTCATTCATGACATTTGTACATTTTAGATTCTGCTTTTGCTTCGCAAATACCCTTTTCGGCTTCGAATGAATTCAAAGCGACATTAGCGATGCTGTAATTCGACGACTTCTCGATGCTAAAGATATGTTGTAATAATATAGATTTATAAGCTCAATTAACTCAGATTGATTTTATTCGATTTTCTTGTTTTATACATTCGCCTCCCTAAATAAGCTATAACAATCAATATTAGCAAAGGCCAAAGAACAACAATCCATAATAAGATCTCTTGCATCATATTGAAACCATACTTCATCGAATTCCAAACCCTGGAAAAAAACGAAGGTGGTTTATATTCATTTCTATTGATATGTTTTTGATACATATTCAAGGAAAGTGTACTATACTTTACTTGATCATTGATATACTTCATCCTTCCTAATTGCGAATCGATTTCAGATTCTATCCGTCTTGCCTTTTCTTCGATTTCCAATATGTCTTTTATACTCTTTGCCCGTTTGAGTAGTGTTCTGTATTGAGCAAGGTAGGCTTGATTATTCTTGAGTCTTATCTCTAGATCGATGTATTCTCCTGTCACATCACGAGCATTGATAGACTTGCTTATCATTTTCCCTCCACCTTTCTCGAGGGATGAAATAAATGTCTCAAACTCAGAATTAGGGATTCTTATTTTGAGTGTATATCTATGTTGATTTACACCGCCATTGTAAACTTCGTTTTCAAGATAAGCATTGGTTGTATTAACGATCGAATCTATACCTCGTTTTGCTATTTCTAAACTGTCCACTTCTAAAGTAATTGAACCGTCTTTAATTATTTTGGATTTCTTTTGCTCTTTTTGAACTGTATTTTGATTTGGAGCTGACGAGCTATTCGTCCTCGGAGGCTCTTGTTCTATGTCTTCGTCAAAGTCGAGGGCATCATCTGGAATAATAGAAGTCTGATTTTTCTCAGAGGTTCGCATAAATTCTCTATTTCCATCAGAATTAGAACAACTTATAGCCAGAAACGCAACTAACATTATAACTAAAGTCTTTTTCATAATTTTCATTTTACTACTTAAATTCTTCGACACTTGCTTCGGTGTCATAAAAAAGATGTTTTGCATAAAAACGCCTTATGAGAAAAAAGATCCGTCTTCCTACCTTTGGATTGGAAAAAAAATGGTGAATGCCCCATTCGCTTGCGGCAGGATGAAAATTAAGGTTCTTTTTTACTATAAGATGCAAATGGGTGTGAAAATGCATGCTGATTTATAGATTTAACAAATCGTTACAATTTCTTCTGTAAAACATATTACGTTGCACAATCGGTGATCTCGCTGAGATCAATTCATTATCACAGAAACCATATCTACAATAGGGTGAATTCTCTGAATTCAAAAGCAAGCTTATTTCAAAATAACGGCTTTATACCGATTACTCTTGAATTTTCCGCATACATTCGTCTGCAACATTCAATATCAGGTGTTTGCTGTGTATCGAGTGTTTTCTTCGAATCGAGTGTTTTCTTCGAATCGAGTGTTTTCTTCGAATCGAGTGTTTTCTTCGAATCGAGTGTTTTCTTCGAATCCAGTGTTTTCTTCGAATCCAGTGTTTTCTTCGAATCCAGTGTTTTCTTCGAATCGAGTGTTTTCTTCGAATCGAGTGTTTTCTTCGAAAGCCATCTCTTATACCATCTCTTATACCTTCTCTTATACCTTCTCTTATACCATTCCCTTCTATATCGGCATTTACCATTATCTTTATGTGGCAAATTGAAACACAATTGGTATTACTAGAAGTAGGACCGTTACATTATCTTCAATGACTAGTAATAGTCTCATTAGAGTTACCATATTCTAGATCATAATTTTAGTGTTTTATTGCCCCAAAAGGGCGTTATCAAGGAATATCGGCGATTTTAAATTAATAAGGTTGTTAGCATCTTTTGCAATAAATTTCTTTCTCCATGTAATTTGTTTTGCAAACTACAATTTTGCCTTAATTCAGAAATGAGCTATACTAACTATATTTAACTTTGAAACTTACACACAATGACCCAAGTAAAAATATGCTGTATAGCATCAATCCAAGAAGCAAAAATGGCAATAAATGCTGGAGCTGACATTTTAGGATTAGTAGGTCCAATGCCCAGTGGACCTGGAATCATTACCAATGAACAAATTGCAACAATAGCCAAATCAGTCCCTTCACATATCGATACATGGTTATTGACAAGTGAGACCTCAGCTTCTAAAATAATCTCGCACCAAAGACTTGTCAAAACAAAATCCATCCAAATGGTCGACAAACTGAAAGATGGATCTTATAAAAAAATAAAAGAGGCTTTACCAGGAATAAAATTAATTCAAGTTTTGCATGTATTAGACGAAACTACAATTGAGGAGGCTATTAATATTGCTGAACAAGTTGACTATCTTCTTTTGGATAGTGGAAACCCTAATGCCGAAGTAAAGACTTTGGGAGGAACAGGAAAGGTACACAATTGGGATATCAGCAGACAAATTGTAACATCTGTCAAAATCCCCGTATTCCTTGCAGGTGGTCTTAATAGTGGAAATATTTATGCCGCGATTCAAAAAGTAAAGCCTTATGGTGTAGATCTATGTAGTGGAGTAAGAACAGATAAAAAGATAGATAGCGTAAAACTAAAATTATTCATCCAAAACATGTTGAGTACTAAACGATAACTGAGTCCTGTTCCAAAATTACTTCTTCTTTATTCTTAAGAACAATAGATAAAATCTGACTCGTACAGAACACAGCACTTCTATATGCAGCATAAGCAAAAAATGGCGCAGCAATTACATCTATCGTATAATGCACATGCTGCTTAAGTAATAGAAACGCAACTACACAAGTACATATTCCTAGAATAGTCTTAAACCACTTAATTTCGATTAAGAAAAATAACAATGCTAAATTAGCTGTGTGCCCCGAAAAGAAAAGATCCCGAACCATAACTTTATTGTCATAGAATGAACCTTCTAAAAACGTATCCCTTAGAGGTATTATATCGATTGGCGGCTGAAGAGGCACAAAATATAGCGTAAGGCTTCTAATTATTGACATTACTAAAATAGAAATAAAAACGATCATACTTTTCTTAGGTGTCCGCAGTGCCACAGGTAAAGTAGACAGAATACAAATCCACGTAATAGCAAACAGTGGAGTACTTACATCTGCAACTGGAAGATACTGCAACACTATATCATGAAGCTGCGGGCCTGATGTCCTACCTTCATTAAAAGCTAGGAATATACAAACCAGTTTTAGCGTGACTAAAACTAAAAACAAAAGAAAAATCCAAGAAGATAGATAAGCCTTATTTTCCCATAAGGCTTTCCATTCCTTTTTCATAGGTGTCTAATATTGTTACAAGCGCGGCAAAGTTATAATTATTGCTGTATTAAATAGCCTATTGTACGTCGTTTGTGAGATACGATATGTTAGATATTGGAACTCCTATTTAAATCAACTCCATAATTAGTAATCCTTTATCCCTAATTTTGACACAACTGTCTATTTTTTTGCTTCCATTTATTACTATTCTATATATTCACCCATAGAAAAACGAACAACGATGATCAAGGATTTCATAGCAGGGTTTACTTCATATTTTGGAGCACTTAATTTTGTAATCAAACATCGACTATATAAGCACTTAATTCTCTCAGGGCTTGTCAGTCTTGTAATAGGTGGTATTATTATAGGGACTTCATATGGAATATCTGATGACATCAGTGAATTATTAACAAGCTTTTATCCATGGAAATGGGGTTCTGAGTATGTAAAAACATTCTTAGAATATGTGTCGGGAGGCTTGATATTGATAATTGGATTTTTACTCTTTAAGTATATTTTGCTTGTTCTCATTTCTCCATTCATGGGTCCACTATCCGCTAAAGTAGAGACAATTATTACTGATCGGGAAGGAGATTCAAAGTTTAGCATCAAACAGGTAAGCTATGAAATGCTTCGAGGTTTACGAATAGCCAGTCGTAACATCACAAGAGAGATATTGATCACTTTGTTTTTATTACTACTCGGTCTAATTCCTCTGATAACAGTATTCGTTACGCCACTTATATTTCTAGTACAGGCTTATTTTGCTGGATTTGCAAATTTTGATTACTTCTTAGAAAGGCGTACAAATGTATCACAAAGCGTACGATATATAAAAGAGCATAAATGGCAAGCGATAGGAAATGGATCTGCGTTTCTATTGCTTTTAATAATTCCAATAATCGGACTATTTTTTGCTCCCGTTTTAGGAACTATAGCCGCTACTCGGACGGCAATTAAGAATAACGACAGCCCTGAAGTGATCTAAATTCCCGCTTTAATCAATAAGAGAACAAGGTTTATCATACTTTAACAACCTTTGGTCTAGTTGAAAGTGCACTTATCACAAAAGCATATTATCTTGCCACTACATGTCAATAGAAACAAGCAACATATGGACAATCTTTAGTAAGTCGTTTTGGGAATCAACACTCAAGAAGAATATTTCCTATCATGTTTTCTTTTGGATAAGTTTATATGTGATATTGGTAGTTCTTGATACGAGAGGAAGCATAGGATTAAAAATGTTGAGAGAATTTATCACTGTAGCTTTCTTTGCTATGATGGTATATATCAATATTTATTTTTTGTTCCCTAACTACTTAACCAAAAAGAATTTACTCCACCATTTATTGAGTCTTGCTATAGTAGCATTATTGATCACTCCAATCAAAACGTTGTGCCTATTACTTGTATCATCAGATTTTGGGGATTTCAAAAGCTACTTACTTAAGCATAGGTTTGATTTTTTTATATCTACACTTCTGATGGGTATTCTTTCGACGATGTATAGTATAATGAATGATTGGTTGGCTAGTCAGCGAGAAAAAAAAGAACTTCAAAGTCAGACATTACAGTCAGAGCTAAAGTTCTTAAAATCACAAATCAACCCTCACTTCCTTTTTAACACGCTGAATTCACTGTATGCATTAACGTTAAAAAAATCAGACCAAGCACCCGAGATAGTACTGAAGTTGTCGGAAATGATGAGATACATGCTATATGAATGCAATGAAAGAGAAGTCTCTCTCTCCAAAGAAATTAATTATCTCAAAAATTACCTTGAATTAGAGAAAATACGACAAGGAAAGAAAATGGACATTAACTTCATCATGGATGGTGAAGTAAGTAACCAGAAAATAGCTCCGCTGATGTTTATCCCATTTGTAGAGAATAGCTTCAAGCATGGGATAAGTAATCAAATTACTGCAGGATACGTAAACATCCTGCTCGAAATTGAGAAGCAAGAAGTAAATATCACAATAGAAAACAGTAAGACTGCTAGTATGCCAGCACCTAGTGGCAAAAAGAGCGGTGGAATTGGATTGGTAAACGTAAGAAGAAGACTTGACTTGCTTTATCCAAATTTGCACGAATTAAATATTGACGAAGACCCGAATACTTATACTGTGAAACTTTGTATTAATTTAGATAAATAAAACGAACAAAGATGATAAAAGCAATAATCGTAGATGACGAACCTCTAGCATTGGATGTATTAGAAACATACATAGAGCAAATGCCAAATGTAGAATTAGTACAAAGATGTGAAAACGCTCTTGAAGCCAATGAAGCATTAAAAAATCATGATGTAGATCTTATGTTTTTAGATATCCAAATGCCACAAATTACTGGTGTAGAATTTTTAAAATCTCTTAAGAATCCACCCCCAGTAATTTTCACAACAGCATATCCAGAATACGCGGTTGAAGGATTTGAACTTGATGCAGCCGACTACTTACTAAAGCCTATCTCTCTGGATCGATTTATGAAAGCGGTAAATAAAGTATCTGAAAAACTTGGAGACACAACTGGAAACAATTCTGGTGTCGTAGAAATGGAAGGCGACTTTATTTTTGTAAAAGCAGATAAAAAACTAATCAAAGTAGATTTCAATGACATTATATACATTGAAGGCCTCAAGGATTATGTAATAATAAGACAAGAAGCTGGTCGTGTCATCACATTACAAACGATGAAAAGTCTGGAAAAGAAACTTCCTGTAACTATTTTCAAAAGAGTGCACAGGTCTTACATTGTCAACATTAATAAGATCAATGCTGTAGTAGGTAACATGTTAGAAGTAACTGAAAAAGGGAGTACAAAACATTTACCAATTGGAAAGAACTACAGAGAAGAGTTACTTAAAATCATAAACCTAAAAAGACTCTAGGCTAAAAACTTGGTCTTTGAGTAGGCAGATAAAAGGTTTTATTTGCAATTCTTTATGTCAATCCGTTTGTGAACTTATCTTTGTGCCTTAATAGCAAAGTGAATCATTCTAAAATAACTAACACGTGTCAATACTAATATTTTTAATAGTTTCATACATCTTACTTAGCATCAGTTTATTCATGCTATTTCCGAAAGCCGGAGTCTCAGCTATCAAAGGACTAATCCCTGGTGTAAACTTTCTGGAGTGGGCAAAACTTATTGGTAGGAAACCTACTTATGCTCTCTTATTGTTAGTTCCAATCGTGAACATATTCATATTCACTGGAATGGCTGTTGATTTAGTTAGGTCATTTGGAAAACTTGCATTTAAGCATACGGCTGCAGCTGTAATATATGCTCCAGCTATTTTTGCAAAAATAGCAACTGATTCTCAAGATAAATATGTTGGTCCTATCTTAAAAATGGAACACGATTACGCAGCCCAAATTGCTGCCGCAGAGAAGTCTGGGGACAAATATTCATTAAAGAAACTACACGAAGACAACCCATATAAAAAAGGCGGAGGAAGAGAGTGGATAGAATCCGTAGTTTTTGCTGTATTTGCAGCAGCATTTATCCGAATGTTCTTAATCGAAGCTTACGTAATACCTACCCCATCTATGGAAGGTTCACTTAATGTTGGTGATTTCTTATTCGTATCGAAAGCACATTATGGAATCAGAACTCCAATGACTGTTGCTATGTTTCCATTACTTCATAACACAATACCTCTTTTAGGTGGAGAGTCATACTTAGAGAACCCAAGCCTACCCTATTATAGACTTCCTGCAATTGAAGATATACAACGTGGAAAACCATTTGTTTTCAACTGGCCGGTAGGTGATAGCATTTATCTTACTCCACAGAGATCGTATACTGCAAATCAAGTAAAGAGACAAAATATCCAAGCAAAAGGCAAATTAATCACTAGACCAATTGATAAGAAAGACCACTACATAAAAAGAGCTGTTGGTATAGCGGGTGATTCGCTACAAGTAATAGATGGATTAATTTACATCAATGGCACGCCAGAAAAAGTACCAACGCATAGACAGTTTATGTATGAAGTACAATTGACTTCGAGTGACATGGTAAACATTAAAAAATTAGACGAATTAGGT
>CALKXE010000148.1 GCA_938003955.1 uncultured Saprospiraceae bacterium
AGAATAATAATGATGCACCGCATAGGAATGCAGTAAAGAGTAGGAGCTTTTTCATATGTTTAAAATTTTATTTCTTCTAAAAGTCTCTAGCAAATAGAGGTTCCGTTATTCAACGTCCATGATTGAAATGACTTTCATAACTGATAGTGTATTAATAGAGGAAACAGAAACATCTAATTTACAACCGTATCCACAATCAATGATTAAACCCTATGCTATCTTTCTTGAACGCTTTATTTTCTGACAATATATCTAACTTTAATACATCCTCATAAGTGATCAACATTTCAGATTGCTTAGAACGCTTACTCTCTGGTAATTTTGACACTCTAAGATTTTGATGTTTTATCAACTCTAAGACCAATTTCCTCACTGTTCTTGCATTTCCAAAGAACTTATCTCTAAATGTATAGATCTCACCAAGAACTTGACTTAGTTTTTTGATTGCTTTAGAAGACAATCGCATATGATGATCTTTCACCATTTTCACTGCGATATGATTTAATTGGTCAGAGGTATAGTCTTCGAAATGGAAGGTTTTATCAAATCTAGATCTTAGTCCAGGATTTGCTTTTAAGAATCTATCCATATTACCAGGATATCCCGCTGCAAACACGAAGAACTCGCCTCTATTATCTTCCATACGCTTTAGGATCGTCTGAATAGCTTCATTACCGTAATCTCCTTGAAGTCCGTTAAAATTACTCAATGCATAAGCCTCATCAATGAACAGAACTCCTCCCATTGCCTCATCTATTCTTTCTGTCGTTTTTATGGCCGTCTGACCGATATATCCTGCAATCAGGCCTTGTCTGTCTGTCTCGACCATATGCCCACGCTCTAGCACACCTAGTGCCTTATATATCGTAGTTAAAATTCGAGCTACCGTCGTCTTTCCTGTTCCCGGATTACCAACGAACACGGTATGGTACGAATAACTATTTAGAACTGATCTACCCGCTTTTCTATGAAACCTTACAATATTTACTAACTCTTCTATTTGTTCTTTTATACTATCAATTCCGATAAGCGAATTCAATTCCTCCATCGCAATATCTAGTAGTTTTTGATCTACGGGAATATCTGGTTTAAACTTGTCCTTGACTATTGACAATCGCTTCATATCACGATCATTGATGGTCATAAGATCTTTAGAGGATAATTTACTAGGGCTTTTTCGTTTCATAATCCTAATCCCAAGATTGATTTTTGCTTTATCAATAAGGTCATGGATGTACCTCGCATTACCAAATGTTACGTCTCTTTTTCTAAATTCTTTAGTAATTAGATCTTCTAATATATCTTGTGCTTTGGGTGTAAATACTACTTCTTTATTCTCAGCTGCGAGCGCTGATATCTCAATTAATTCTTGTGGTAGGTAATCTGAGAATTCAAAGAAGTGTTTAAACCTTGACTTCAGCCCTGGATTGGACCCTATGAAATTTTTCATTTCTTTAGGATACCCAGCAACGATCACAGCAAAGTTATTCGCCGGATTACTCATCTCTTTGACCAATATCTCAATCACCTCTCTACCAAAGTCTTTAGTATCATCCTGGCTTCTTGCTAATGAGTATGCTTCATCAATAAATAGAACTCCACCTTTTGCTTTTTTGATCGCCTCTTTGACCTTCGGTGCTGTCTGACCTATATATTCTCCGACCAGATCTACCCTATCTACTTCATGAACATGCCCCCTCTCCAACAGTCCCATTTTAAAATAAAGCTTACCCATCATCTGAGCTACTGTAGTCTTCCCCGTTCCAGGGTTTCCCGTAAATACGGAATGGATATTTATTCTATCATTTTCTTCAAATCCTTTTTCTCTTCTAAGATTTAAGAATTTGATATACTCTGCATGCTCTTTTACTTTTTGTTTAATATGGTGCAATCCAACAAGATTGTCCAATCTCAAAAGAACATCTTCGAAGGTTTCCTCAATTTGAGCTTCTTCTCTCTCTATCCTGTTCTCATCATCATAAGGAAGAAAAACAATTGGGCTTCCTTCCTCAAATTCATCCCCTACCTCAAAATTTACAGAAGCAACCAAATAATCCATAAATACGACCTCTACAGTATAATTACCAGTTCGCCAAGAAGCAGGAGTATTGCTACCCCAACCTGCATTAGTCGTAATACTATCAGTGCCTTTTTTAACACTTATCAATCTAGTAATCTGCCCTTTTAATTCTCTGCCTTCATTGTAATACTTGATAAATAGTTCACAATGCCAATCAACATCCTTTTTAAGATTAGTCAATAGTAATTCTGTGTGTATATATCTAGTATTCTCCGCAGAGAAGTTTCTGTAATATTTCTTATCCTCTATAATTACATCGTCAAACTGCCCCTCATATAATTGAAGTGATTTGATTGCAAAGCTAGAATTTCCAAGACTTTCAAAATCTGTATTAATATCCTCAACATAAAAGTATTTTGTTGCAACTAATATATCTTCTACATATACTTCCCAAAAATATGTGCCTGGTTTCCAGAATGCTCCATCCTTCTTATTCCCCCATCCTTCTCTGATGTAGACGACATTATCGTATTTGCTTATTTTCTTTTTAAAATTTAAGGCACAGATTTCTTTCTTCTTTCCCTTCATCGTGTAACACTTGAAGAGAATATTTGCTTCCCAAACTTTTACATCAAAGTATTTATTGTAAAATGTCAATTCAGCATAGACATAAGAGGTCTTAGATCGATCAAATACTTGACGATACTTTTTCATGTTATTGGCAAGCCACTCTGTAGAAGAGTAAACCTTCAATTCCTTGAATTTGTACTTTTTAAAATCTAAATCTGAATTCAACTCTGCCATAAGTTCATCTTTTATAAATGTAGAATAACGTTGGTGATTAATTATTCGTCTACTATATTAAAAGTAATAATTCTGAAAGCGAAATTTTTGACCTTTAAATTTGTTGAAATGTAAGAAATAAAGAAAAAAACTAGGTGCATTCCTACATTAATAGATGCACAAACCCTTTCTCCTGTCTTTTGTATTGTGTCTTCGACAAATAAGATCATTTGCGGAGTGATTATCATAAATAAATGCATGCGCAAACTACTAATTAAGTGTGATATCATATTCGCTATACTTTGAAAGGGCAAGATGTCACAATCAGTTATACGGCTAAATTTACCACAAGTATTCATGTAAGTATTAGGCTTTCTAAATGTACAGACGCTATTGCCAAACCGATATGTCTGACATCTCAAAGAGTGTCTGACATTTATTAGTTGTCAGACGGTTTTAACTCATTCTCCTGTCTTGCTTTTAAATTTAAAGTTGTTTCTATATACTATAGAAAGATGTACAGAAGTCATAGGTTATATAGTGAATTCCAATGAATTGGAATTGACATTAGAGAGACTGCCATATTTTTAATGTTTATCCAATAACCTTAGCAATGCTTGAGCCACTAGCCACCATAACCTTAAAAAAAAAGGCTGGGCAAGGGTTAGACATCTAGCTAAGCAAATAGAGCACTCCCACACCAAAAAAGCCCTCACTTTTCAGCAAGGGCTTCCAAAATATCTTAAATGAATTACGGATTACACTAATCCCATATCATTGAATTTGTCCATAACACCTTTTACAGCATCTGCAGAACCTTTCAACAACGCCATTTCGTCATCATTTAATTGTAATTCGATTGTTTTTGTGATACCTGTTTTACCAAGTTTCACAGGTACTCCGAGGTACATCTCATTGATTCCATACTGACCTGTCAACCATGCACAAACTGGGAAGATTCTTCCTTCGTCTTTCACGATAGACTCTACCATCTGTGCCGCTGCAGCACCAGGTGCATACCAAGCTGAAGTACCCATAAGGCCTACTAACTCTCCACCACCTTTCTTTGTTCTGTTTACAATCGCTTCTAATTCTTCTTCTCCGATCATCTCTGTTACTGGAATACCAGCTACAGTAGTATATCTTGGAAGAGGCACCATAGTATCACCATGACCACCCATCAATACTGCTTGGATATCTTTTGGAGATACATCCAATGCGGTTGCTAAGAATGCTCTGTATCTTGCTGTATCAAGAATACCCGCCATACCGAACACTCTATTAGAGTCTCCACCAGCCGCTTTGAATGCAGCATATGTCATAACATCTAATGGATTAGATACAACGATAATGATTGGATCCTTTGAATGTTCTTTGATAGAATTCACTACTGATACTACGATCTTCGCATTTGTCGTAATCAAATCATCTCTACTCATACCTGGCTTACGAGGTATACCTGCTGTAATTACTACGATATCACTATCTGCAGTATCTGCATAGTCTCCTGTACCTGTCAATTTTGTACTATAAAAATCGATAGGTGCTTGTTGCCAGCTATCTAAAGCTTTCCCCTTGGCAAAATCTCCTTTGATATCGAGAATTACGATTTCTTTTACAATGTCTTTATGTGCTAGTACATTCGCTACTGTAGCTCCTACATTACCAGCTCCGACAACTGTTACTTTACTCATTTTGTTATTATTTATATTGGAGCTATCTCTACCTATTTCGAAGGCTCCTAGTTAACGATTTATTTCTTAATGTAAAGGTAGTGTTTTTTTGTTTGAAAAAAAGGTTTCGATATTCAGAGAAAACGAGATTGAGAGACTATTAGGTGATTTAACATTGCCATAACAGAAATGAAATAATAACAAGTCTATTTAATAACTATTGGTCGCACTCCTAATAAATTCTAAGCTGCCTTTACTGATTAGCTAGAATTGTAGAATCGATTTATAAAACTACAATGCTAAACACTAATTTTATTAAGCATCTCGAAATCTCGATTCTCAAATTCTCGAAATCTTCAATTTTTAGAAACCTTAGATTCTAAAAATTCACTACATTTACGTCACAACTACTGAAAATGAGTAAGGCCGACGTAAAAAACATAAAACACATTGCAATTGCAGGTAATATAGGAGCTGGTAAAACAACCCTTTCCGAGATGTTATCCAACCATTATGATTGGACAGTGATGTATGAGGATACCAATACAAATCCTTACCTCTCTGACTTCTATGAAGATATGCAGCGATGGTCATTTAACCTACAGATATATTTTCTTAATAGTAGATATCAGCAGATCTTGGATATAAGATCTGGCAGTGACACTGTGATTCAGGATAGAACCATTTTCGAGGATGCCTATATTTTTGCCCCCAATTTACATGACATGGGATTGATGGCAGAACGAGACTTCAATAATTACTTTGACTTGTTTAAGTTGATGTCTACACAAGTTGGTGCACCGGATCTACTTATTTATCTACAATCTAGTATTCCTACTCTAGTTGATCACATACAAAAAAGAGGAAGAGACTATGAAGGTAGCATGAGTCTTGATTATCTCAAAAGATTAAACGAAAAGTACGAGGCATGGATCAGCAACTATACTGAAGGCAAACTTCTTATAATCAATGTTGACAATTTAGACTTTAAGGCTAACAAGGAAGATTTCGGACTGATAGTAGAGAAAGTAGACAAAGAACTTTACGGCCTATTCTAAAGTTTGCTATTTACTAAAAAAGTAAGTGTTTATGTCAGATTACATTCCTATAGATTGCAATTTCTATGATGAGCTTGTTTTACTTTCGATGAGAAAAACGCGTGTCGTCTTTGTACCTAATAAGTTTGAAGTTCCCATGGATGACTACATCGTAGATCTAATTACTGAGCCTAGTAAAGAAGAGTTTATGGTTATGAAATCTGGAATCCGAATTCGGCTGGATGAGATAACTTCCGCTTCTGATAATATCATCTTTTTGAATGCTGGAGAAGATTTTTTTGGGGAAGAAGAATGAGAACCTTTAAGATGTATTACATTCAATACATCTTATAATCCGTTGTAATTACTTCAAGCCTAATGTCTGCTTATCCTGTACAGCTATATTAATTCTACTATGCTTTTAGCTATTTTTTCCGAGACTAGTTTAGGTATATCATGTTCTTCAAACAGATTGATTAACTCATCCTTGTACGATAGAATATTCCTTACGACACCTTCGGGGTTCTTTATTGTGAAATCATCAGCCAATTTGAAGACATCCTTAAGTTTTATATTGCTTCTCTTTCCATTGATAGAAAGTGCTCTTTTGGTATTATTAAAATTAATCAGTGGATTAAGGGCAAACGTTATATCATAAGCAGGTGACAACTCCCAATTATCTCCTTGTTGGTTATAAATAAAAGAGTGATTTTTTAAATGATCGTCAACATTTCCGTAAACTATATTAAACACCATTCTTTTGAATAATTCTTCTATCTGTGCGTGTGGGATTTTCAAGAAAGAACATAATTTAAATAAGTTCTCGTACGAAGACTCTTTGGGGCTTTTATAATCCCAACCAGTCATCCCCGATGCCGTCAGCACATGCTTCTTCTCTCCGTCTTGTCTATCAAAACGCAAAGTAGCAAAATGTCGATCTTCGATCAATTTGGAATCCATCATTCGAATCCCAATCTTTTTAATTATTTGATAATAACAATATTCAACGACTTCTCTAGGATAGCCATTTTCTTCATCAATTGCCAGTTTGACAAGATAGTGATTGTACTTATCAGACACTTCAAGATCACCTGGAATCACTTTTCCTGTTTCTTTTTCTTCCGATATTAGAATTTTGGGTCTAGCCCCACCAGCTGATGTTCCTATTTTAAAAATATTTATTAGCGCTTGACTATCAAGGTTCTTTTGCTTTGTCGTTTTCTTTAGGTTGAGAACTTCCTTCAGCACATCAATTATTTCATTTAAATCAATGGATGCATTTTCTTGTATTTTCACAGACGGGCTGTATTCTATTGCGCCCATTCCCCTATTGCCTACATATGCTAATTGTTCTAGAACTGATATATATTTTTGGTCTTTACTATCCAGCCATGCTTTGAATATAATTGAACCAAACATGTCTGGAAGGGAATCTGCGAATTGAGGAGGAATCCCTTTGAATGTTTCATTGTCAAACTGACTGAACAATTGTACATACTCTGTCCTTTTAAGTACTCCAGTGTTTGGGAAAATATTTTGCAGCGTGTTACTTTCTAAAAATGTTGGATTGTATTGAAACGATGATCTTTTTTGATCCTCGTCTAATCCTATTCTACCTATTTCTTGACCAAATAGATTGACATTCATTATTTCATTTGATGCCATTAGTACATAGATTTTGAATTAACGATATGTGTTTTCGCTCGTGTAATTTCACTTTTTAATTGCCCTAGTAAGTCCATCTCTTTCATGACTTTCAAAATTGTATCAACCGTGAAATTTTTGCCTAGCTCTAAGTTCTGTATTGTTGTTCTAGAGACATCTAGAGATTTAGCTAATTGAGTTTGAGATAATCCTCTCTGTTTTCTCAAAGCTTTCACCAAGACCCCTAATTCATTTTTAATATCTTTTATTTCTACCGTATCAAACATATATTGACCATTTTAATGATCAATATAGGACTTATTTACATTAAATGCTTGTTTTAATGGTCATTCACGAAAATAACAATATAAATGACCATTAAAGTGGTCAAATAAGTGAAATAATAACAAAATGAGTAATATAGTGGTCAATAAATCAATTAATATTAACGTATGGTCATATGCGGAGAACAACTGAATGAAGTCTTATGACTTATCGATTTTCTTTCTTTTATATTTGATTTACTGACAAATAGTTTAACAACATGATTCATCCATTTGAATTGGGGGACAAGCTATCGTTCCATAACTACAATAGACACAACAATCATTATTTATAGGTTTTAAGACTGCTTTACAACTCTCACATTCGTAAAAATATTGGCAAGCATTTGTCGGCATTTCTTCCTCTTTTGAATGATTACACTTAGGGCAGGTAATTGTAGATTTCAGTTTCACTTCCATAGTTTTTCTTTTACTTTGGATGTAACTATAAATTCCATAAGTTATTAATGACAATCCAAAAATCATAAATGGTAGACTTATTTTATTTAGTCCATTGCTAATTCCTGCAATTCCTGTTACTCCACCAACACCAATTAAAATAGCGGGCACCCAACAACATGCTGTCGCAATTACAAATGCCACACCACCACCAATCATTGTTTTAAATGTTTTCGACTTCACATTTCGCATTTATTATGATATTGAATTCTGTTTCAAATTCAGATGAAATTTTATAATAGATTACTGTTCCTTCTCGATTTGACTTAACTATTTGAGCATCTTTCATTTTCCTAAGATGCTGTGATATTGCAGGAATCTTCATTGATAGTATTTCAGCTAAATCACAGACACATAATCTTTTCTCTTTATTTAGAAGAAGTAATATGCGTGCTAACGAACGAAGCATGATCGTCATGTCACATGTCAGTTATCGTTTTTCTTATGTTCATTTAGATTAGCAATTTGATTTGAAAATAATTACTCACTGTTCAATACCTCCAAAATCTTAATTCGTAGTCACTATACAATTAAAAATAGTATACATTTACTTCAAGTTCATTCTGTTATTCGTATTGCTTTTATACATGCTTAATAAAATCAAAACTTAGTGATAAAAATAAATAATTGTATTTTCAATTTTGCTAACAAACTTGATCTTTCTGGAAGTCTTTATAACAGTGAATCTGTTAAGTTCCATACAATCCTATTTTCATCTTTTCTACTTTTAACTAACTTGATAGTTCTTAATAGACTCGAATTTATCCCTTCAATAGTAGTATTGAGCAAAGCTCTTTTTGTTATTATAGGTTTAACAATTTTCTCAATACAGCACATCTTTATTTGTCCCAAACTAAAAATTCAAGAGCAATCACTATCATCGCAACTAATAACACTAACATACATCATTTTAAGTTTCACAACATTTTTCGTCTTATAACTAAAGATACGAAATTCGAGTTTCTTTTCCAATCTCCTTTTTGCTTTACAAGTACTTAAACCATTATTGTTCATATAAAATAATGTTCAGCTTCGCAAGAGACTTTATCATAATGATCGCCATGTCACATGTTGTCAATAGTTATTTTTTCATTAACTCACTATTAGTTATCCAAGCCATAAAGAACGGATTTTCAAATTCTTTTTTCTTAAAAATCAGTAAAAATGGTTTATCAAATATTAAATTCTTAGGTATTGGTTTTTCCAATTCTCTACTAGCCGATTTTGCCACAATTGTTGCTTCACTTTCAATTTCAGCACCTTTTTCATCAAATATTAATGCTATTCTTTGTATTGCTTCAACAATTTCAATGTACTCATATGTTGATTTTAATAGAATACCTTTTAGTTCCTTGATATTTGTCTCAATATTGAATTCAATAATCGGAGCTTCAAAAACATCTTGGTCTAAAAACCTATACCTCCACCAATCTTTATCACTTTTTTCCTTTAACATCTTATTTCTAAGGTCTTTGTAATACTCACTTAGTGTGTTATGAGTTTTGTTTGGGCAGTAAAGCAATATTTCAGTCGTTTTATCCTTTGGCGTAATTCGTACCGCAAATTCTTTATTGTTTTCGAAATGAACTACTGTAATTTGACTTTTTGTTTTTCGCTTACAATCGAAGCATCCAAATGATTCTACAGTTTGATTGTCAGAAAATTTAAGTTCAATATTATTTCTTGTAAATTCTTCTAAATAGGGTAAAGATTTTTTGAATTCGGATTTTACTTTAATTAAATTATTTTCGAGTGAAATACTGTTAATGTATTCATCTTCATTTAGCGAATTGATGTAAGTCTTTGAATCGTCAATATTCTTAGCAAAGTCGTTTCCTTCTTCCAAAACCGAATTTGTTTCTTCTTTTAAATGATTCCAAGCAAAAAGCAATGTTGGAGAATAGATCTGATTTTTTGCAACTTCAATTTTTTGATTATCTGTAAAACTAAAATTAGTAGAATTAAACTCCTCCAATTGTGTTACTAATGGAAATTCTCTTTTCTCAGAGCATCCAATTAGAAATATTAAACCACATATATAAATTATTTTTTTCATCTAATTACTGACGTCTTAGTGATGTCCTTCCTTCTCTTGTTTATTGAATACAAAACTTAAATACCACCTACTTAAAGTAGGTGGGTTAAAATAGTCCGGACTGAAAGTCCTTGAAGTTTAATCCAGAAAAAAGTTATTTAATTCGTCATTCGGATTTGTGCGATGTCCCTCTATATAATGCTGAACCATTTCA
>CALKXE010000149.1 GCA_938003955.1 uncultured Saprospiraceae bacterium
ACCACAGATGATCTTCGATTCAATGCAGAAGTGGGCATAGGACGAGAATCCGTAGGATTTCCGTTGACAATCGAGGCTGGTTCTGATGGAGATATCTTGAAAATTTATGATGATGCGGGCATTGCACATTGGCATATGAAGTTAGATGCTAATGGAAACATGGGCTACACAGAAACTGACCAAGCTGATAATAGATTCAGGCTTCGTAAAGGTGGCAATGCTGGTTTTAATGAGTCTTACTCGGATATAGCCCTAACTGTAAAAAGTGGACAAACAAACACTAAATTATTTCAACTCGAGTCGTTTTCAGGAGGTACGAAATTTTTCGTCAGATCGGATGGAGATGCAACACTGGCTGGCACACTCACTCAAAATAGTGACAAACGATTAAAGAAAGATATCGTACAAGTGACATCTGCTCTAGCAGGAGTACAACAACTTGCTGGTTACAGATATAATTGGATTGCCAAAGATAGAAGTCAAGATACACAGATCGGTGTCATCGCACAAGAAGTACAAGCCATCTATCCAGAACTCGTCCGAACAGATGAGAAAGGCATGCTCTCTGTAAACTACTCAGGACTCGCACCTATACTTATCGAAGCAGTGAAGGAGCAGCAGACGATTATCGAATCTCAGGAGTCACAAATGGCTAAGATGATGGTTAGACTTACGCAAATGGAAGCCGCATTACAAAATATCCTCTCCGCAAATAATGAATCAAACGATGTCGCAACCTCCAAAGAATAAAAGTAAGTTAAACACCTAATTGGTATCAGTGCATAAAGTTCTGATTCTATATTAAAGAAGACAAGATTTTCAAAATCCGAGGGCATTAGACAAGGCTAAGTTTACAAAATTCACCCCAAAAAGCACCCAATTGGGGGATTGACAAGGCCTTTTTCCTATAGTATGTTTACACCATCATACAAACAGAAATATTGACAATCAAAAAAATCAGATACCATGCGATATTATAGCTTAGTCATCACATTTATTCTTTTAGCCATTTCTATACAAGCACAAGAGATCATCCGATTCGATCTGAATGGATCTGAAAAATTTAAATTCGAAAGTGACACGATAGGTAGATCACGGATTCTTATGAACAACAATAAAAACAATATTGCTATTGGTGTTGATGCCTTAAATGCAAATACAACAGGAGATCATAACATAGCTAACGGCTTTGCCGCTCTTTTCAGAAACACGACAGGATCAGGTAATATTGCCTTAGGAAAAAACGCATTAAAGGAAAACATTGCAGGAGATTTTAATATTGCTCTTGGGGTTAATTCACTCCATAATAATACAGAAGGAAACAACAACATAGCTAATGGGGTTTATTCACTTTTTAATAATATCAATGGAAATAATAACATAGCCAATGGATTTCAAGCACTCGCTAATAATACCGATGGAAATAATAACATAGCCAACGGAAATAATTCTTTATACAACAGTATTAATGGAAGTAATAATATCGCTAACGGTGACTCTACTTTATTTTCTAATACATCTGGATCTGGTAATATTGCGAATGGTGAAAAAGCTTTATACAGCAATGTCACCGGAGGAGACAACATCGCCAATGGAAGTAGTGCTTTATATTCTAACACGACAGGTAATAATAACATCGCCAATGGAAGTGAAGCCTTAAACGCTAACACAACAGGAAATAACAACATCGCCAATGGTTTACAAGCTCTATTGAATAATACCACAGGAAATAATAACATCGCCAATGGAAGTGGTGCGTTAGCGGCAAACACTACAGGAAATGACAACATCGCCAATGGTATCCAAGCGCTATTGAATAACACGACAGGGAATAACAATATCGCCAATGGTAAATCAGCATTGGGTTTGAACACAACAGGAAATGCCAATATCGCCAATGGATTTCAAGCATTAAGAAATAACACTTTTGGAAATAATAATATCGCCAATGGAAGTGGTGCATTAGCGGCAAACACCACAGGAAATAACAACATCGCCAATGGTTTACAAGCTCTATTGAATAACACCATAGGAAATAACAACATCGCCAATGGAATTTCAGCCTTAACCGCTAATACCACAGGAAATGACAACATCGCCAATGGATATCAAGCACTAAAAAATAACACTTTGGGAAATAATAATATCGCAAATGGAAGTAGTTCACTTTTAAGTAACACCGAAGGAAATAATAACATAGCCAATGGAAGTGAAGCTTTAAACGCTAATACCACAGGAAATAACAACATCGCTATTGGTGAGAATGCTGGTAGAAACGAAACAAGTTCCGATAAGCTTTATATCAACAGTTCAGCAATTGCATCAACTGCTGACAATTCACTGATCTATGGAGATTTTGCAGCCGATGAGCTTCGCTTTAATGGAAAGGTGAAAGTCAATGGAAATTTGGGTGTTGGTAAGAATGCGGATTCATTTCCATTATCCATAGCATCTGGAACTTCAGGAGATCTCATCAAGATATATAATGAAAGTGCAACAGCAAAATGGCATGTAAAACTGAACGATGATCACCATATAAATTTCACAGAAACTAATGTAGCAGAGAATAGATTACAGCTTAGAACCGGAGGTTCTGTTGGTATTAATTCTGGAGGTGACTTCACCACACTAAGAGTCAAAGCAGCCACTATTAACCATGACAACTTGTTAATGCTATTAAATATGGCTAACCAACAAAGTTTCGTATGCACCAAAAGTGGACATCTGGGGTTAGGTGTCGATGATGAAGACATACAACACGCAATTCATCATTCAAATGGAGCTAGATTGACTTATGCTGGTGTATGGACTGATGCATCAGACATAAGGCTAAAATCAGAAATACAAGATTTAGATTACGGTCTCGAAACTATACTAAAAATGAATCCAGTTGCGTACAAATACAAAACTACAGGAGAGGAACAAATTGGTTTCCTAGCACAGGAGGTAAGAACTTTAATTCCAGAACTTATATCTGGAGTAGAAGGAGACATATCCAAAGGACAAACACTAGGGATGGCTTACGGTCAATTAACAGCAGTCTTGGTAAATGCAATGCAGCAGCAACAAGATATCATCGAAACACAAGAAGATAGGATAGCTAAGATGGAGCTGGAAAAACTAGCTCAGGAAACTCGCATGGCTAAGATGGAAGCTGCACTCGAAAGCTTACTTCTAACTAATAATTCGGCTTCTTCAATAGTAAAAAAATAAAAGGTAGATGGATAAGCGATCGATCATAACCCCAAAAAACCAAAATCATGATTGCACATAGCTCCAATATCGAAAAACCTGATTACATTCATGATATGAACAAAGCCAATATTGCCATCATAGAAGATCACAAAGTCATTCGCAATAATGTATCTAAGTACATTGGCCTTCAAGATGATCTAGCGGTTAATATCGAGGCGACATCTGTGGAAGATTTTTTTAACCAATTACCGAAATTCCGAGATAATCCACCTCAAGTATTGCTTTTGGATATCGGACTGCCAGGGATGACTGGCCTAGAAGGTATACCGCTAATACTAGAAAAACTACCAGATCTAGACATCATCATGCTGACTACATATGAAGAAGAGAGTAAGATTCTCAAAGCACTTTGTAGCGGTGCATCATCTTACCTTTCAAAAAAAAGTAGCCTAGAAGAGATTATAAAAACGATCAGGATTGTACTTGGTGGAGGATCATATATGTCTCCATCTATCGCCAGAGAAATAGTAAATCACCTCATGGGCGGCAGAGTAAGCAAAGCGGAAATGCTGACTCCTAGGCAAAGAGAAATAATTGAATTGTTGGTAGATGGTAATAGTTACCAAGAGATTTCTTCTCTATTATTTATTAGCTATGAAACGGTGCGAAGTCATGTCAAAAAACTATACAAAGCCCTCCATGTCAATAATAAAGCTGGAGCGATTGCTAAGTACCTAAAAGGGGAAATCCAGTAATAGCACCAGTCTATTTATCTATTCCTAGTAGCAAAATTCAATATAATCCCTGTTGATTATCCATCGATATCACATTCCAAGAGATGAATGTGTTGCTGGCTATGATATACGACAGCCCTTGAGATTTTCATCTCGAAAGTGCTGGCTATAACCAACAATCTTTTCTAGCTTATACTTATTAAGAAAATCAATATAACTAATTGAAAAACACCCAATTGGGTGATCTGAAATGCGGTTGTTGTGAATTACTTTTGTGTTGTCACAAAAGAAGAAATTAATAATAATACAGCCAAATAAATATTCCAAATCAATTTCTAAAAGGACAAAATGATTGAATGGACTACATGATTGAGCAGTTAAAGCCGCATAGCTGAACATTGCCTTTGTAATGTCGAATATTAAAAGAAATAACACATTCCAAATTTATCTAAATCTAGAATATATGATTGAATAAAAAATCTCCTTTTACAAAATGAAAACCTACATGATACAAAACAGATGTTTCTACTCTAAAACCACATTTCATTAAATAATATCATTGTGTACTAGTCCTACTAGAAACTCTAAGCACTTCATAATCCCTTAAAATAATCTAACATGAAAAAGACACTAACCCTATTTATCTTGAGCATATTATGCACGCTCTTTTCTATGAGTACGATACATGCTCAGGTCTGCCCAACGACTACTCTCTCTACCCAAACGCAAGTGAATAACTTTACCTGTACTTCTGTAAATGGTGATCTTATCATAGAAGATGATAATGATGGTGTTGACAATATCATAGATCTAGATCCGATATATGTAAATGGGATGAAGCCAAGTAATAATTCTTCAGTAAGTGGAGATCTTATAGTTCGTAATTGTAATAGCCTTACTGTAACTACAGGAATAGATGGTGTAATTGATGTAGGTGGTAATTTTACCATATATAACAATGATGCGCTCATTACTCAGGCCGCGTTATCGATCCTAAGTATTGGAGGTAACCTAGTTTATGACGACAATAATTTGATGTCAGCAATAGATGTATATTTAGACCTCACTAATATCTCAGGTAATCTCATTGTGCTTAATAACCCTTCCTTGGTGAATTTTAGTGCCTTCCCGGTTCTTACAGAGATTGGTGGAGAATTAGAAATAATAGGTAATGATGCTTTGGTTGACTTTACTGGGTTTTCGGGACTTACTAATGTTGGCAATATCTATATTAATAATAATCAATTATTATCAACAATTGATGGGTTTACAAGTCTAACAGATGTCTCAGGAACTATTACTATAGCTGACAATGAAAATTTAATCACAATCTCAGAATTTAATAGCGTTACCGGCCTAGACAATATTTTTATATTTAATAATATAAATTTAGAGGCAATCAATGCCTTTGATGCCCTGACATCTCCATCAGCGATTGATATAACAAACAATACTAACTTGACGATGATTCCCGAGTTTACTAATATTACAACTATCCCTGGTAGTTTCATTTTGCAAAGTAATGGCCTTTCTGATATTCCTGATTATAACACGATCACGTCTATCGGTGGAACTCTAACTATTCATAACCATAATATTTCAAGTTTAGATGGCTTTACTAATTTATCAAATATTGGAGGCTTGCTAAGTATTACAGCTAATAACAGTTTGGTAGATGTAACTGCATTTACTGCTTTGAGTACTGTAGGTGGTGATCTTGTTGTCGCAATCAATTCTACTCTTTCAGATTGCTGCTGGCTATTACCGATAATCGATAATACAAGTGGAACGATTACCATCTCTGATAATGCCACTGGCTGCGATTCTCAAGCTGCTATCGGTGGTGAAGCGCCTGTAATGGACTGTATTACGGATTTTACTGTAGATGCAAGTGCTGGACTTTGTACTGGACCTGTTACTACCATAGATCCTAATATTACGGATGACTGTGATGATTTATTAAGTTACACGATCACGCTTTTAGATGCTGAAGGAACTCTTATTTACGATAATGGTGACGCTGCTAGTGGCTTTGAAGAAACACTCAATCTTCCAGTAGGATTAAATACATATACATGGACAGCTATTGATGGAAGTGGAAATGTAAGTACTTGTATTACACAAGTGACAGTACTGGATGTAGTAAATCCGACTATCCTCTGTACACCAGACTTCTCTATAGATGTAGATCCTGGAGAATGTACTGCGGATGTGACAACAACCGATCCTGCACCTATTGATGATTGTAGTGAGATTGGTACTTACATACTTGATCTCATAGATGCGAATGGTGATGTAATTTATAATGGCATTCAAGCAACAGCTGGATTCGTAGATGTACTTAATTTGCCAGTAGGCGTCAATACATATACTTACACTGTTGTAGATGTAGCGGGTAACATGTCTACTTGCCAAACATTAGTTACGGTAGTAGATAATATAAATCCGACTTGGGTAGATACAGACAACACAATAACTATAGCTGGCGAATGTGGTATAGATGATCCTTTAGCAATATTTAACGCTAATCAACCAATAGTAACGGACAACTGTACAGGTGCTACTGCATCATTGACAAACACTGAAGTAACTCCTACATGTGGAGGATCTGAAGAAACGGTATTTACCATGATGGCTACAGATGCTGCGGGTAATATGTCAGAACCATATACGGTAATAGTAAGCCTTGAAGATAGTACTCTTCCTCTTTTCTCACCAGTTCCAGCTGATGTGACAATATCATGTAACGGTACAGTTCCTTCGATACCAGCATTGACTGCATCGGATCAGTGTGCAGGTGATATCTCAGGAGATATTGAAATCACAGAATCTAGCACATTTGGTAATTGTCAGAACGGTACGATTCAAGAAGAAAGAACATTTACATATACCGTAGATGACGGTTGTGGCAATGTAACTACAGCGACATGGACTCTATTTATTGACAATGACTTCAGCGTAGATCTTGGTCCGGATGTATCAGTATGTGATGAAGATTTCACAATATTAGATGCTGGTCCAGGAAATACATTTTCTTGGTCAACAGGGGAGACTACACAGACGATATTTGCCTCTACTAGTGGAACGTATACTGTAGATGTAATATCTAATAATGGCTGTTGTGAAGCGGATGAGATAGAGGTATTCTTTGACTCAGCGCCGAACGCATCAGCAACTGGAGCACAACTTGATTGTTCTGGTAGTGCCGTACAAATCATGGGTAGTTCTACAACATCAGGAGTAACTTACGGATGGAGTGGTCCAGGTGGATTTACGAGTTCAGCTCAAAATCCGTCGGTAACAGCTGCGGGTACATATACATTATCTGTGATTAATGTGAATGGATGTATTGGTACAGCAACTGCAGATGTTACTGCAAATACTGATGTACCGGATCTTACGGCTTCAGGTGGTACGATTACATGTAGTACTGCATCAGTACAACTGATGAGTAGCTCTTCAGAATCAGGTGTGACATATTCATGGAGTGGTCCTGGAGGATTCACAAGTACAGACCAGAACCCTACGGTATCTGCCACAGGAACCTACACTGTAACAATCAC
>CALKXE010000150.1 GCA_938003955.1 uncultured Saprospiraceae bacterium
AAGATACCCTATACAAGATCGTTATCGATAACCCCGATCTAATGGATCTGACCATCGTCAGTAACAGTAGACACTACGATGCCCTACATAAGTCTCACGAAGCATTATCAGCTGTGCTAAATGGGCTGCAATCAGGAATTACCGGAGACTTTGTCGCAATGGATATCCGTCAGGCGCTACATCACCTTGGTGAAATCACAGGGCAGATACATACTGATGATTTGTTGGAAAGTATTTTTGGTCGGTTCTGTATTGGGAAGTAGGGTGTCTTCTTTTATTTGTTACTAGACTCTATATCATTACTTTATGAATAAACATTCTATTCATATTTGCCTTTATTTAGCTCTTTTCTGACTATCTTTGTTGCCCTAGTGTTGCCCAAAGTACTTTCTTGTTGCCATTTCTCATTTTTGTTGCCCAAAGGTGAGTTCTTGCTACAATCAGCTACAAAGAGCAACAATCAGCTACAACAAGCAACATTATGAGCAGTACGTTTCAATTACCAAAAAAGTGTGAATGCTGTAATAAAGTATTCATCGCTAAGACCACTAAGACTAGATATTGTAGTAGTAAATGCAATTCTAAGCACTATAAGCAACTCAAGCGAGAAGAAAAGATCAATGCATCTATGAAGCAAGACTTTGCAGAGGTGCAAAGTCAGCAAAGTTTGCAAAGTGGAGTGAATAACAATTTGGCTTCTAAAGATTACTTGAGCGTAAAAGAAGCCTGTCAGCTTTTAGGTGCTAGTCGATGGACCATCTATCGATTGATCTCATCTGAGACAATCAAGTCAGCAAAGTTAGGACGGAAGACAATTATTCCTAAAGTCGAAATTCAAAACCTTTTCAACTAATCACCATGACAGTAAAACTAAGACAACGAAAAAAGGGTGATAAGATAAGTCTATACTTAGACTACTATCACAATGGTAAAAGGACATATGAATATTTAGGATTGTATCTCATTCCTCCTGCGGAGAATGGATACTTGAGAAGAGATCAAACGGCAGAGAATAAAAAGACATTAGCATTAGCGGAAAGTATAGAAGCTAAGAGAAAATTAGAGATCAAAAATAACGATTATGGCTTTGCTGATCAATCGAGACTAAAGGCTGACTTTGTAGAATACATGAAAGGACTCGCAGATCAAAGAATGGCGAGTTCAGGTAACTATGGAAATTGGGATGCATGTATAAAACATCTTATCTCTTACAAGCCAAGAGGAATTGCATTTGATAGAGTGAATAAAGATTTTGTACAAGGCTTTAAGGATTATTTAGATTTCGATGCAAAGACAAAAAGTAAGAAAGGATTATCTCAAAATAGTAAGTACTCTTACTACAATAAATTCTGTGCAGCTTTAAAGCAAGCGGTTAAGGATGGGATAATAAGATCCAATCCATCAGAACAAGTCAACCGATTCAAACAGGCGGAGAGCCAAAGAGAATTTCTGACGCTAGAAGAATTAAAATCTTTAGCAAAAACACCAGCTGAAGATGAAAGACTCAAAAGAGCCTTTATCTTCTCATGTCTTACAGGTTTGAGATGGGGCGATGCTACAAGTCTTACTTGGGGTCAGATTCAATTCTCTAAAGACACTGGTCACTTTATTAGATTCCGACAAGAGAAAACTGATGGAGCAGAAACATTACCTATTGCAGAAGATGCTATGTCTATTATTGGAGATCCAGGAGAACCAACTCACAAAGTATTCAAAGGACTAAAGTATCATCATTGGGATAGACATAGTACTTACAGATGGATTACCGATGCAGGAATAACTAAACACATTACATACCATTGTTCACGTCATACGTTCGCTACATTGCAATTGACATTAGGAACGGATATGTATACTGTAAGTAAAATGCTTGGCCATAAAAATATAACTACTACTCAAATCTATGCTAAGATCATAGACCAGAAGAAAGTAGATGCAGTTAATCGAATAAATCTAGGACTATGAATTTGAATATTTATAACAGTATTCTTAGAGGTGCATTAAGACCTAGTATGATTACTCAAGAGATTGAAAAAAACTATAAAGAAAAACTTAGAACCATAAGTGGATTTACACTTCCTCAAACTGGCATCTCAACCTTTCACAATTACTTAATTGAAATTGTAGATCACAACGAATTATATATTGAAGATGGTCTTGAAATATTTCTAAATCAGAAACCGAGTAAGACAGAGCTTAACATAGAAAATCCAATTATCTCATATACCCTTGAAAATCCACTATCTACAACTAAGAGATTCTATCACATACTTTTGGCAAACGAGACTACTCGCTTGTCCAATAGGATTTATCAGGCCATGAACATGTCTATTTCTGACATAATCAAAAATGGAATTATAAATACCACCTTACGATCTATTAAAGCAACATTTACTGACCTAGTAGATGCGAAGAGTAATGCAAATGATGATTTGTCTACTTTTGTCTATAGCCAGTTGGAAGGTAGTTTGCTTCGGCTACTATTAGAAGTAGAAAGACTTTTCCCAGAATACATCACAAATTCAACTGATGAGTTTCAATTGTATGGCGAACTTTTACATTATGATTCAATTCCTGATCCACTACCTTATAGCGTAACCGATTATGGTCACACCATATTAGCCAACATTAATGGTAATACTCCTATAGCTAAATTTGAAGAAAGCAAATCATCACAAAGTGGATCGACAAAAAAGAGTGGAGTCGAATGGTTACGTTATATCAATTTTGATACTAATGTGGAAGGGCTGAAAGATCTGTTAAGTAGTCTAAAGGTTCTCAAATGCGTTGCTGATAATGTTGGGATAGTTGAATTTAAAAAGTTGTTTTCTGGAGAGGCTGTTGAAAACCCTATCATTTGGACTGGAAGTAAAGGAGATTTAAAGACCTTAATACTCGAACTAATTAGTCAAGGTAAAGTAGTAGAGCCATCCTACAAATGGAAAACAATGTCAAAGATTTTCATCCAATCCGATGGTTCTCCTTTTGACAATTCAATTAAGAACATTCCACCTACAGTCAAGAAACCCAAAATAGTAGCTGCCGTTTCTGCATTATAGCAAACAATGCCTTAACCCTGTACCCTCAACATTCTATTCCTTTATTTATTCTTTTATATAATAGCTTCCCATTGTTGCTATTGTTGGCAATCCAATGCCCTGTACCCTGTACACTGCCTATAGGTTTACACCTCATTTCTGCCCTCTTTTTGCCCTCAAATTTGGATCATAATTATTCGTAAACGATCTAAAATAAAGGCAAATGTCTACAGAAACAATGATCCTAGAAAAGCTCTCAATTATAGAGCAGAAGTTAGAAGAACAGAATCTTCTAAAGAAAGAAGTCCTCAATTTCAATGAGGCTATTAGGTACCTCGACATCTCAGCTTCTCATATGTATAAGCTGACAAGTCAAAAACTCATCCCTCATTTCTGCCCACAAGGAAAGAAGCTATACTTCAATCGTATAGAGCTTGATGAGTGGTTACAGAGAAATAGACAAGTCACAGAAGATGAGATAGAATCCATGGCTGCCAATTATATCATGAAGAATAAAAGGCAATAACCATGGGCTATTATCATCCACTAGACGAAAGGCTAGAGACGATCGAAGATCGACTCAATGACCTTACTCTGATGCTCAAAGAAAAACAAAGGACTAATCCTGAAGAAGTATTCTTTGATACTCAAGAGTTTCTACAAGTCATGAATGTCAGTAAAAGAACCGCCCAATACTGGCGAGACTCTGGGCTAATTGGCTTCTGCCAAATAGGTCATAAAATTTACTACCGACTAAGTGACATCAATCTTTTTCTGAACAATCATTTCCAACCAGCTAAAGCGGTTGTGAAATCCAAATAACATGAAGTATGGCTTCTTCAAGTATATTCAAAAATTTCAAAGACCCTATTGAAACAAAAGGGCTCCTCATGATGATGAAAGACATCATTGGGGGTAAGTATAAAGAACAGGTATTGCTTGCAAGACAAGCATTGCAAGAAGGTAATAAAGAACTGTATGACAAGTTAAAAAGAAAGCTACCAGCGTTCACACCATCAGGAGTATTTGAGGGAGGTAGAAAAATGGAATATCTAAAAATGTATAGTGGCTTTGTTCACTTAGATTTTGACAAGTTATCTCCAGAAGAAATGGTGGTGGCACAAGGAAAATGTAAGTCTGACAATTACACCTTCGGTGTATTTATCAGTCCAAGTGGCAATGGATTTAAAGTACTTATTGAAGTTAATTCTCTTGTAGAGGATCATAGTACAGCTTATCAAGCTGTTAGTGAATACTATCAAGAGCTTACAGATATTCAGCCTGATCCATCATGCAAAGACGTAACTCGATTATGCTTTGTATCATATGATTCAGATGCTTACTATTCTATTACTTCTAAGAAATTTGAAGTTGTACAACCAGTTTCTTTATTGACTCCAGTAGCTCCACCAATTCCTATTATAGAAGAAGGAAAAGCAGTTGAGTTTCATGAGACTACTTTTGATAAGTGTGTTGATTTCACTAATAAGAAAAGTACATATTCTGAAGGTAATAGAAACAACTACATCTATCTTCTAGCTAGTAATTGTAATCGAATGGGGATTCCTCAAGATCAAGCTCTAGCGATGATTACAACAAAATATGATCTACCAGTTAGAGAAATAGAATCCTCGATAAAGAGTACTTATAATAACAACTTACATGAATACAAGAAGTTTGATACGAAGTCTTTGAAGTCAAAGCGAGTACCTAAGTCCAAAGAAGATTATCTAAAAAGCACTCCTAAAGTAGAACCAGCATTATATGATATGATGCCTGAGATTATAAGAAGAGGTGCAATGGCTTTTGATACTGATAGAGAACGAGACGTTTTCCTTACAGGACTACTTCCCATCATTAGCGGCTTAATACCCAATGTAGAAGGATTATATATGAGAAGCCGAGTATTCCCTAATCTATTCTCTTTTGTGATTGCTCCAGCTGCAAGCGGTAAAGGTGCCATGAAGTTCGCTAAAGCTATTGGAGATAAATGTCAAGAAGTCATACTAGAGCATAGTAAGAAAGCTCAGAAAGAATACGAATTGGAATTAGATAATTACAAAAAGCAGAAAGGTAAAGATGGAAGTGAGCATCTTGAGAAGCCAGATGAACCACCGTTCAAAGTTGTTTTTATCCCTGCCAATACAAGTTATGCAATGATCTTATCTCATATACAAGATAATGGTGGAGAAGGCATCATATGTGAAACTGAAGCTGATACTATGGGAAATGTCATGAACAAGGAATGGGGAGGATATAGTGATCTTCTAAGAAAAGCTTTTCACCATGAACGAGTAAGTGTATCTAGAAAAACTGATAAGGAATATATTGAGATTGAAGAACCGAAATTATCAATAGCTCTATCTGGTACTCCTGGACAAGTGACTGGTCTTATCTCATCGGCAGAAGATGGACTATTCAGTAGGTTTATGTTTTATGCATTTAAGGTTGATCAGCATTGGATAGATCCATCTCCTTATGGCAACAGCATTAATCTCAATGATCACTTCCAAGGTATATCTGAAGAAGTATTCAATCTGTTCAATTTCCTAGCCAGTCAGAAAACGACTATTACTTTATCTCAAAATCAATGGCAAGAACTGAACGAGGTAATGAAGAAGTCACTTCATGAAGTCGAATATTACACGGCAGAAGAAGCTACAAGTATTGTAAAAAGACTAGGATTGATTACTTATAGGATTTGTATGATTTTCACAGCGTTGAGGAAGTTTGAGAATGGTGAGGCTACAGAGACTGTCCAATGTACCAACGATGACTTTGATATAGCTATTCATTTAGCTCAAGTGTATTTAGATCATGCGTTACTTATGTACACTAATCTTCCATCAAATGAGAGCACTGAGATCATCAAGCCAGGTTCTATCAAAGAGGTGCTTTGGGATAGACTACCCACTAGTTTTCAGCGTAAAGAGGCAATATCCGCAGCTTCTGATTTAGACATATCAGAACGATCTGTTGACAACTTCCTGAAAGGTTTATTAGGATCACAGCTTACTCAACCCAAAGCTGGTCATTACAACAAAGCCTAATACACATTGCTTTTATTTATCATTTGTTTTCTTATATTTGCCATTATTTGTCTATACAAATTATTGTCATATGATCTTTGGTAATCACATTAGACAGCTGAGAGAGGAAAGTAACCTTGTATTGCGAGAAGTAGCGGCACAACTAGAAATAGATACTGCCACCATGTCCAAGATTGAGTTGGGACTACGGTTTGCAAGAAGAAAACATATTCCTCTGTTAGCTAAGTTATTGAATTGCTCAGAAGAGGAGCTACAAAAGAAGTGGCTGGCTGATAAAATCTATCAGTTACTCGAAGATGAGAAATTAGGTTATGAAGCTTTAAAAGTGGCAGAGCGAGTATTAGAGTACGATAAAACAAAGACAGATAAAAATTAACACTTATGAGAACAACTGATTATCAGACAAATACGAACTTATATATAGCTATGTTTGTTTTACTGTTGCATATATGCCACAAAATTGCATATCTTTGCATCAATAAAACTCGCCAAGCTTCTCGTAAGATCAGCTCATTTGGGCGAGTTTTCGCTTTTATAGAGGTTCCGTTATCAACTATTCCTTCAGCTTCAAACGGAACTTGTGAATTACTCTAAGCCAGCTATCACCATACTAGATCAGATTGCCAAACTCAAAGCAAGAGGACTTCGCTTTGACGATGAAACATTGGCAGAAAGCTATCTTTCTAACATTAGTTATTATCGACTTAGAGCATATACCTACCCATTTCAAGACAATAGCCATCCTGATCATCCATTTACAACAGACATATCATTCGAGGAGATCATAAAACTATATGTATTTGATAGAAAATTGAGAATCCTAGTTTTTGATGCTCTAGAGAAAATCGAAATATCATTTAGAACACAGCTTATTTATCACTACTCATTAGCTTACGGAAGTCAGTGGCCCATAGATAGGTTACTCTATAAAGATGATAGGAGATTTAGACGTATCCTGGATAAGTTGCGAAAAGAGATAGGTAGATGCAATGAAACATTTCTTGATCATTACAATAAGAAATACACCTCTCCACTTGATCCACCCGCATGGATGAGTATTGAGGTGGCTAGTTTTGGATTACTGTCTATTATGTTTTCCAATCTTAAAGTAAGTTCCGAAAAGAATATAATTACCAATTATTACGGAGTAAAAAGAATAGGATTAATTGAGAATTGGCTACATAGCTTTTCCAATATTAGAAATATATGTTGTCATCACGGCAGACTATGGAATAGAAGGCTTACAACAAGAATATCATTACCCAAAAAGACAAACAATCTTTTTGTAGAAAATAAACACATCCTTGATTACAAGATATATGCTGCCTTGTGTTCGATGGAATATATACTACGAATCATCAGCCCAAGTAGTACTATCAAATATCGATTGATCGACCTTATAGATAGTCAGCCTTTTTCTCAAGAAAAGGAAATGGGATTTCCTACGAATTGGAGAGAAGAAGAGTTTTGGAAAGATGATAGACCAGCAACAGTAAATACTACAAAGACAGAAGAAGAATGACCAGCATAAACTACCATAGCAGATGAGGACTTAAAACAAATACTATAGAAAACACTATCGCCAATGCAACATCTAAAACTCAATATAATACCGTTCGAACATATAGATCCATATATCTCAATAAGTATATGGAAAGAGGAATCTGATGGAGCATTTAAAATTCATAGATCACTATTTAGTAGATACTTCTGGAGTGAATTTTCTTTAGAATTTTCAGACTACAAGCATTTGTATGTCTCATTTTCAGTAGTCGATAGTGCGGATTATATAGAAAGAGTAAAGCTTGATGATAATTTTGGACTAGCTAGATTCTATTGTAATCTTAGAATTAAGGAATACTTCGAAGGACAAGAAATTATCGCTAGAATAAACTTTATCAAGAACGTAGAGGTATGGATAGCAGATGAAGCACTAAGCAATAATAATTATATTTCATATAAGCGATTTTCTTTTAAATACCAATTTAGAAGAGTGTCACCTGCAGCTGAGTTATTAGTGTCATTTGATGGTGTCTCAAAAGTATTCAGAAAGAGTCTCGCTGACATTGATGATATACCTGTTGAAAAATATTCAAGAGTTGTACACAAGACAAAAGTGTTCAAATACGACAAGCTAGAAAACGAACAGAAACAAAATCTTGAATTAATATTTCCTTTACTGAATAATGAAATTAAACAGTTTCTCAATATTCCATTTAAACTTGGCAGACCTGAAAATAAGTATCCAAAATACTTTAAGTACATTAATGATTTTATTACCACATATCTCATCACTGATACTTTCAAAGAGATAATAGATATTCCTGACCAGGATTATTTATTGACATATCCAGAAGATCGAGTACTGAATACTGAGTACAAATCTAATTTACTTAGTTTCAATGGTGGTACTGACGTCAACCCTTACAATGGCATTAAGAATAAAGGGCCAAAAGAGACTTCACCACATAATAAGGTGATCTTCTTTATGATCTTCCACCAAGAGGATACGAATGTTGCTAAGCAGCTTAACAACGTCATGACCAACGGTATAGGTCACTTTAGAGGATTGAAGAATTTTATTAAGCAGCCATACACAACTGAGCATAATGGAAGTTTAAGATTTTCTAATATGGACACATTAATCACAGATTTAAAATCTTTTTTATTGGCAAAAGAGTTTGTAGAAGATGCTAGGTATGTAGCATTATATATTACACCAATTACAAAGTGGGATTCTAATGTTCAGCACAGAGAAATATATTTTAAAGTCAAAGAGCAACTATTAAAAAGTAAGATTACTTCTCAAGTTATGAGAAGGGAGACTATCATGGATGAGAACTTCAAATACTCTCTTCCTAATATTGCTGTTGCTCTTCTAGCCAAATTAGACGGTATCCCTTGGAGATTAGATAGACAGCCTTCAGATGAACTTATAATAGGTATAGGAGCCTTCTCACCTCAGAAAGCTAAGACTAAATATTTAGGAAGTGCATTTTGCTTTACTAATGAAGGTAAGTTTCATGGTTTTGATTGCTTTACATCCAATGAAACATCTTTACTTGCTCATTCTATTCAGACAGCAATACTACATTATCTTGAAGACCATCAACATGCAACTAGATTAATAATTCATTACTATAAAGACATAAGCCAGAATGAGATCAAGCCTATCACTGACATGCTCAGAGAGCTTGGGTTAGATATTCCAGTAGTAGTAATTACCATTAATAAGACAGTGAGTGAAGACATTGTAGGATTCGACATTAATAGTCCTCAGCTCATGCCATTCAGTGGTACTATCTTGAAAGTAGGTTATGTAGAATACTTGCTATTTAATAATGCGAGATATACCAGCTGGGGAAAAGAAGTAAAATCATCTATACCAGATAAAGTAAAGGATTATCATTTTCCTATTAAGTTATCATTCTATTCTACAGAGGATGATTACTTCGAGGATCGTAAAGTTGTAGTTAAGTTAATTGATCAAGTTTATCAGTTTAGTCGAATGTATTGGAAATCAGTATCACAACAAAACCTACCGGTTACAATCAAATATCCTGAGATGGTAGCTCAAATATTTCCTCACTTTGAAGATCCAAAGATTCCTGATTTTGGAAAAACAAATTTATGGTTTTTATAATTATTCTATGACAGATATATTTAAAATAAAAGAACTTGCATCTACTCCAGTTAGAGTTTTGGTGTATGAATATTTGAACGAACATCAAAAAGCTTTATCATTAAAATACATTGAGTCAGACTTATATGACTTAGACCGTAGTTCAATATTTAGAACACTCAAGACCTTTGTAGACCATAAGATAGTCCATACTATTCATGATGGTTCAGGCTCAGTCAAATATGCATTATGTCAAGAGGGTTGTAATTGTGACCCTTCTGATTTACATTTTCATTTTTATTGTACTACGTGTGAAGCTACTTATTGTCTTCTTGATCTTCCAGTTCCTTCGGTTTCTTTACCCACTGGATTTGTTATTTCACAAGCCAATATGGTACTGAGTGGATTGTGCAATAATTGTAATTCTTAAAACCAATGCAATAAAGTTGCACCTAACTAATATGATCTTTGTGTTTTTATAACTAAAGATCAATCATATGCGGTTACTATATCTCACTTTATTGCTACTCATCCCATTTATTACTAATGCACAAGGTCTTGATTTATCTATTACTGTCTTAGGTGATGATGAACCAATTATCGGAGCAACCATTTATATACCAATTTTGGATAATGGTACAGTTACAAATATTGATGGTAAGGCTACAATATCTAATGTGACTCCAGGTACATATGATCTTGAAATATCCTATATTGGTTATGAAGGTATCGATACTACTTTAATAGTTGCTACAAATAATAAAACGTTTATCTTTTACCTAAATCAGGGTGAGAATGAATTAGATGAAGTCGTTGTAAAATCCACACGTAGTACTCGAACAATACGGAATATACCTACTCGGTTAGAGTTTATTGGTGGTGAAGAACTAGAAGAAAAAGCTATCATGAATGCACCCAATATTTCGATGGTGCTAAGAGAAAGTACAGGGATACAGATTCAACAGACAAGTCTAAGTAGTGGCAACAGAAGTATTAGAATACAAGGGCTAGATGGCAGATATACCCAATTGTTGAAAGATGGTTTCCCATTGTACGGAGGCTTTTCTGGTGGCTTGAGTATTATGCAAATTCCACCTTTAGATTTAGCTCAGTTTGAAATAATCAAAGGTAGCTCTTCTACACTTTATGGCGGTGGTGCCATAGCTGGCTTGGTAAATATGGTTTCTAAGAGACCCGACAAAGATCCAGAGGTTAATATTTTACTTTCTCAAACCCATACAGGTGGTAGTACAGGGAATGTTTTTTATAGTAAGAGGAAAGAAAAAATAGGTTTCACATTATATGGTGCAGCTCATTATAATTCAGCTTACAATCCTGACGATGACAATTTTACCAATATCCCTTTTACTAAATCTTTTTCCCTTAATCCTAAAATTTTCTACTATCCGAATGATAATTCTACCATTTGGTTAGGTGTCAATGCAACCACAGATACTAGAGAAGGTGGTGATATAAGTGTAGTAAAGAATGGTATAGATGCAGAGCATCAATATTTTGAAAATAATAATTCAAATAGGATCAGCACACAATTTGCTTACGAGTCTAAATTATCAAATAATCAAAGCATAGAATTAAAGAATAGTGTAGGATACTTTTCACGTAAGATCAGCCTGCCTGATTATATTTTTGATGGAGATGAAATAAATTCTTTTACAGAGTTTAACTATGCTAGAAATGGCAAAAGTATGGATTGGATAGTAGGAGCAAATCTTTATACTAATTCATTTCAAGAGAATACAGATATTTCACCAAGAGATATGAATCAAACCACCGTAGGTGTTTTTGTAAACAATACTACGGATTTGAGTGATAAGTTAATACTAGAATCAGGCTTCAGAACTGACTATTCGGAAAATTGGGGAGTATTTCCATTGCCCAGAGTATCATTGTTATGGAAAGCAAATAATAAGTTTTCTACTCGTATAGGAGGTGGACTTGGGTATAAGATACCAGACATGTTTACCGAGGAAGCAGCGACTCTTAACTTTCGCTCTGTGTTACCTATCAGTGTAGATAATCTTAATGCAGAAAAATCATTTGGTATAAATCTGGATTTCAACTATCGAACAGCAATTACAGATCATCTATTTTTCTCAATAAATCAGCTGTTTTATAATACCGAAATTTCGAATGCATTACTCTTAGAAGCAAGCTCACCCACAACTTTTTCTTTTAGTAATGCAGGTGACAATATTCAGAGTCTCGGTTCTGAAACTAATATAAAACTATCATATAAAGACTTTAGATGGTTTATAAATTATGCCTATATCAACGCTAAACTAAATTATCTTCCAGACAATCCGCAAAAACCTTTGACACCAAAGCACAACGCTGGTACAGTGTTAATGTATGAAAACGAGGATTGGCGGATAGGTTATGAAGTGTACTATACAGGAAAACAAAACCTGTCTAGTGGATCTCAATCGACTGACTATACGACTATGGGACTATTAGTTCAAAAGCATTTTGAATGGGGAAGTCCCTTTGTTAATTTCGAGAATTTTACGGATATAAGACAGAATAGATATACTCCTGAGGTATTAGGGACTGTTCAAAATCCAGTGTTTCCAGAAATATATGCACCTACTGATGGTTTTGTTTTTACAATTGGAATAAATATTAAGCCTTTTGGTAGAGAAGAATGTAGTGATGGTTGTCATGCAGAATAATCAAATTCTATGGTGACTAGATAATAAAATAATCTTACAAAATGAAGAAGTCATCTTTCAAGATTACACAGTTGGATTGTCCATCAGAAGAGAACATTATCAAGTTGAAACTTTCACAGTTCACTTCAATAAAACATTTGAACTTTGATATTGCCAATCGCATGTTGGAAGTCTATCATGAAGATAACCTTGAGTTAATAGAACTGGCTCTTAACGAATTAAACCTTGGTTCTACTTTAGATAACTCAGTTGTTTCTTCAAAAAATATTTTTAATAAAGAGGATGATCAAAGTAAAGTGCTGTGGACGGTATTACTTATAAATTTTTTATTCTTTATTATTGAAATCACGACTGGTCTCATCTCTCACTCTATGGGCCTAGTTGCAGACAGTTTAGACATGCTTGCTGATGCATTTGTTTATGGCATTAGTTTGTTTGCAGTAGGAGGCACTATAGCTCGTAAAAAGAGCATTGCTAGGATTGCAGGGTTTTTCCAGATTACATTAGCTATTGTTGGTTTTATTGAAATATTGAGACGATTTATTACAGGTGACCACCTTCCAGATTTTAGTACAATGATTATTGTTTCGTTTATAGCCCTATTTGCAAATGGATATTGCTTATACCTTTTGCTGAAATCCAAAAGCAAAGAGGAAGCTCATATGAAGGCAAGTATGATTTTTACTTCTAATGACATTATTATTAACTTAGGAGTAATTTTCGCTGGTGTTTTGGTATTTGCTACAAATACTCGTTTTCCTGATCTATTTATAGGCTCACTTGTTTTTGTTCTAGTCTTACAAGGGGCGTTTAGAATATTGAAATTGAGTCAATAGTATTTTTTATTATGACAATACCTCAACCCTCCGTAATGCAACATGATTTCACTAACTTTTACATATCTTTGCATCATTGAAGTGGATAACATACATATTACTCATAGTCATTTCGGCTCTTGCCTTTATTCCATGTAGCGATGGTGTGGAATGTATAGACGATATGGAACAGTCCTCTCACGATCATTCTGATCATGAGGATCACTGTACACCATTTTGCAGTTGTGCTTGTTGTGGATCTATCGCAACTGTTCCAACATCCACTTATCCATTAACTGGTGTTTCAGATTTAGGTTCACTTTATCAAATCAGATATAATCAGATTTATTCATTTGATTATTTGAATGCTGTTTGGCATCCACCGACATACAGTTAAGAAATTTTCATAGGATATCTATGTCCTATCTATTTGTATTTCTTAACTTTTACAATCACATTTTACATGTTTGACAATATAATTGCTTATTCCGTTAGGAATAAGTTCGTAATCGGTCTGTTTACCGCAGCCCTTGCCTTGTGGGGTATTTATTCCCTCAAGCAGATTCCAATTGATGCAGTGCCTGACATTACCAATAATCAGGTACAGATCATCACCATTTCTCCTACTCTGGCAACACAAGAAATAGAGCAATTCATAACTACACCTGTAGAGCTGGCAGTCCAGAGTCTGCAAAGAACAGAAGAGATCAGATCCATTTCTAGATTTGGACTGTCGGTAGTTACCGTTGTCTTTGATGAAGGCTATGACATCTATCTAGCTCGTCAGCTAGTAAATGAAAAACTCAAAGAAGCTGAAGAAGATATTCCTAATGGTCTAGGTACACCAGAGATGGCCCCCTTGTCTACTGGACTAGGTGAAATCTATCAGTATGTA
>CALKXE010000151.1 GCA_938003955.1 uncultured Saprospiraceae bacterium
TTTATCAAACCCAGCATTAGGTAATGCATTTGGAGTTATTATAATAGTGTCATAAGCAATACATCCCGCTGCAGTTGTTCCTATGACAGAATAACTAGTTTCAACTATAGGACCTACTGTTATGGTTGGAGTAGTTTCCCCAGTACTCCATAACCATGTTGAAACGGCTTCTCCAGAGTTGGCTGGTGTCAAAACAGTATTTGCACAAACACTCATATCAGCCCCTAGGGCCAATGCTGGTTTAAGATTAAAAGTAACTATTACTTGGTCTGTCGCTAGACATCCATTGATATCAACGATATCCAATTGGTAAGTAGTTGTTCCAGTTGGAGATACATCAATCATTGAAGTATTCGATGTTCCTGGAAGTGGTCCAGGGCCAGATACAATACTCCAAGTATATGTACCACCTTCATCATCCACTCCAATCGTAACTATCTCTCCTTCACAAACTCCAACATCAGCTAGAGTTGGTGTAGGTAATGGATTTACCGTAACAATTACTTCATCAGAAATAACACAGCCATCAGGTGTTGTCCAACTTACTGTGTAAGTTGTTGTTACTGCTGGATTAGCTGTAGGCATTGAAATAGCAGAATCGCTTAAATCTGTAATAGGTGTCCAACTGTAAGAACCTCCTGCATCGGCCACTCCAATAGCTACATTTCCTCCTTCACAGAAAGCTGCATCCGGTGCATCAAGTGTATAAGCTGGCCCAAGATTAACTACTACCTGATCGGTAGTAACACAACCTGCATTTCCATCTGCAACCACTACTGTTAATGTTGTTGTAGCTGTTACATTTGATAAAATAGGTTGAGCAGCAGTAGGATCATCCAGACCAGTAGTCGGAGACCAATTATAAGTAGTACCAGGTATTTCAGGTAAACCTACCTGAATATCTCCTCCCTCACAAGCGGTCACATCTGGTGCATCATAAGTAGGAGGAGAGGATAAAATAAATATTATGTCATCTGTTGCTACACATCCAGTCAAGGTGTCTACTACCTCTAATGTATATGTAACAGAAGAATATAAAGTATCTAAAGGTTGAGCAATATTTGGTTGTGATAAACCTGTAACTGGTGTCCACGAATAAGTATGATGTGGTTGTGCAAGCGAGCCTAACTGCACAATTGCATTATCACAAAAAGAAGCATCTGCTCCAGCATTAATTACAGGCTCTCTAAGCTCTGCTATAATTGTATCTTTAAAGATACATCCTGTTGTAACATCTGTAGTTGACAAAATATATTTTGTAGTTTCTGTAATAGTTGCGGTTGGATTTGAAAGTAATGAATTATCTAATCCAGTTGATGGCGACCAATTATAACTATATCCTGCTACTGGCGATACTCCTATTTGAACAGAGTTAGCCGTACAAGTTGCAACATCTTCAATTCCTACATTTGGATTAGTTGGTCCTGAAGCATAAACTGTTATTTCAGAAAAACATACCTCCGCTCCATCTGAATTTCTAACAGTACGTAATCGGTAAACTTGATCACTTGCTAAGCCACTTACTTCTGTAGTCAAACTAGTAGGACTTACTAATCCTGTTGTTGGAAACCATTCAAAAGAATAGTCTGCTGGATCTCCTGGAAAACCTACAGCACCATTTAATATAGTATTAAAATCTCCTCCAACAGGACATTCTATATCAGAAGATGAAGTAATTCCTGAAGAACATCCATTACATCCAAAATCTACGAATACCGTATCTGTACAATAAGCAACGCCATCAAATAAAACTTCCATTTGATAGGTCGTACTTGATGAAGGACTAACGGTTGGAAATTCCAAATTTTCCTGACCTGTGATACTTGCAGCATCACCAGTTACTACACTCCAACTATAAGAAACCTGTGGTAAATTTAATCCACAAGAGCTTACTTTAGCTCCAATCGTAGTAGAAGGAGCACCACATAAAGAATAATTATTTACTAATTCTGCCTGTAAAACATAAACATTTATAGTATCATAATCTACACAACCTGTAGCATCATTTTCTTTTGTAACAAAATATTGAATTGGATTATCTGTCACGATATTACCGTCGTCTGTTGGACAAAGGCTTGCTGTAAAATCTGGTTGCGCAATTGAATTATCACTTATATATAGACCTGGTGCCCATGTATAAGAAAATCCTGCCTGACTTGCTTCATCACCCAAAGTAATTGTCCCCCCTAAGCAAACTACTTGATCTGGGGTAGGTGTGATCATTGGATCATCTACATTGACTGTTACTTGACTAGTTTTAGTACATCCTTGATCAACAATAGTCATCGTCAATTCATATACTGTTGTTTGAGTAGGACTAGCTAAGGGTTGAGCTGTAGCAGCATTACTTAATGAAGTAATAGGATCTCCACTTATACTTGTCCAAGTATAAGTATAGTTTCCTCCTGGAATACCGGCAGTTCCTATTTGTACACCCTCTCCAGAACAGGAGATAACATTTGGTCCAGAATCTACATTTACTACATTTACTTCCCATCCTTCAACAAATGTACAACCCGTTGTATTATCAGTAACTGTAACCGTATAAACCCCGCCATCTGCTCCATTGAAAGTTGGCTGAGCTACATTTGCTGCTGATAAATTTGTTACAGGATCCCAACTATAGGTATAACTTCCACTTCCTCCAGTTGCTGCTTCTCCTATAGTGACATCAGTATTACTACAAATATCTGTTGAACCTTCATTTAGCTGAGGAGCATTGTCTGTATTCACAGCTAAAGTATGTACATTAGAAATATCTGGTGTAACATTACATCCAGCTACTGTTGCAATTCTTCTATAATATACTATAGTCGGTGTCGGAGGTGGTAAATAATCTTTTAGTGTTGCTCCTGTGATATCTTGCCAAGTACTATTATCTGTACTCACTTGCCATTGATAATCTGGTCCTAGAGTGCTGACTTTAGGATCACCCTCATACAAATATTCGAAATAGCTTTCCATATTGGAGCCTGTAATAACTTGAGTAGCCCCCATGATACAAGCCGTTTGAGTAGCATCTACAGTATTGGTTGAATCAGAAGTTTGAGTTTCAAAAACCAATAAATTGAGTCCGTTACTTTCGACAAGAACTTGATCTCCATTGACAACTGTTATTTCAGTACCTAAGTCTGTATTATAATAGGTTGGAGTTTGGATAGCACTAGATTCCCCAAGTTCCCCTTCATAATGTTGAAAAACATAGGCTGTACCTGTTGCACCATTTAATGCGATACTACTTTCATGATATGCAAAACCTCTATTATGTGTAATAGTTGAATATTGCATCACCCCATTGCCATCTAACATGGTATAAAGAAAGTCTGTGTACCCATTAGCCTCTGCTTCAGGTATTATCGCACCTGAAGTTAAGGGAAAGCCACCATAAGAATCATCTATCACATAATGCATATGTACACAACCATTATCGTCTACTTCCAATCCTCCATACATAGTATCATCTGTATCCCCAGGAAATACACTAACGAACTCATACTGAGAAGGATTACTAGCTGCAATTTTGGTAACTGCAATAAAATAATCTGTCTCAGTACCACTATTTGCAATTGCATCATGATACATATTGGTATTTCCTGAAATAGGTCCGTAACTGAATATCACATCTGAATCACTAATGTAACTAACCATAGTATAGATATTTCCACTATCGTCTACATCCAATTCAAAATTACTGGCACTAGATTCCACATAATCTCCCTGTAAAGGAACAATAGCTGATGCATACAATAGGCTGCTTAAGTCAGGGCTAAATTTGGCCACAATCGGTATATCATTAGAAGAAGTAGAAATACCTGGACTCATTACTTCCAAGTCAGCAAGGTCTACTATAGCATCTGGTGTAAACATATCATTTGAAAGGTGCCCTCCTTTAATAAGATAAGCAATATAAATATTGCCAGCAGCATCTGTTTTGATATTTGGTGCGTTGGCTTTATTTCCAGAATCCGTACTTGGCGAGCCATAGTTGGCTACCGCTTCTAAACCTGCAGTACCTGCAACACTTGTATTAATACACACAATAGCTGCTCCTCCATTAAAACCAGGCGATACATATGCTGTTGCAGTAAATTCTGAAATCTGATTGGGGGCAACAGGTATAGAGGTATAAACTTTATCCCCCACTACTGCTATCCCTCTCATTCCATAAAAATCTTCAATTTGGCTAGAGGTACCAATATAAGTACTGTATTTAATAACACTACCATCTGAATTTAATCGCATAATAAACCGATCTGCTCCACCAGCCAAGAAAGTTCGGTATGCTGCGGTCGTTCCATTAGTGGGAAAATTGTGTGAGTCTGTGATTCCAATAATAAAGATATCTCCTGAAGCATCTACATAGATACCTCTACCTTGGTCATCAGCAGTACCCCCATATAATTTTTTCCAAATAATGGAATTATCTAGCGGGTCGACAGCCATTACTAGTACTTGTTCATCAGTCCCCGTGTCATAGGTACCTCCTCCATCTAAGGGGAAATTTTCTCCAGAAAATGTTCCAACTACATAGATGTAGCCACTTACTGGATCGTAATAGGAGTCTGCTGCGCTCACTAGATCAGAGTAGCTAGTATTATTACTTCCGTTCAGTAAAACGGAAGCCCATTCGAGGTTGGTTTGGGCATTTATTCCTTTTGGAAAAAAGAAAATGGAAATTAGAATAAATAGTAAAAAAGAATTTCTCATAATAGATAAAATATTTGTGTTTATTAAATAATGGGAATCAAGTGTTTATTGATATTGATTATCAATTAGGTATAAATTTTATAAAATAACTTTTGATGTAAAATTGATTAAAAGTTGATGTAAACCAATTAGTTTCAAGTGTTTCAAGGCAAAGGTTTAATAAATGAAATTTTGAACCCTTGATTCACATAAATAGTAATTTCTAGTATCCATATGAGAATACTTTGTTGGCGTGCTTTTAAAGAATTTAAAAGCTTATTGTTATAAGATATTTATGGTTGTGTGTAAGAAAAGAAAACTTCTAGTTTGAAACCTTAAAGTTTTAGATAAGTATGCCAAACTTCTAAAGGTTTGTTTTTAAAGAAGAGATCTAATTTCAACTAGACAATACTTATGCCATTTATACAAAAAAAAATCACCATGGAGTATTTAGTGACATAGTAAAAGAGACGGAGTTGTTTCTCAACTTGGGGTAAATCGGGCATTTTTGCTAATTCCCTCGAAAAGGTAAGATAGGAAGCGGCTTCTTGTATTAACTCTACCTTATTTTACGCTAGGTGCAAACAAGCCCTAGATCAGAAATATTTCAGCAAATATTTCTCTAGGTCATTTTGGAATAATAAAGTTGTTAAATGTGGCGTAACTTGTATCATGATTCCATGGGGGAATTCGGAAGGTTTCTGGATGTTTATTATTGACGTGTGTGTATTGTTACAAAAAGCCGATAATTTTGTTATTTTAAATATAATTAAACAGTTGAATTATTATTATAAAAAAACTGGACTACTAACCAGCTTTTATTATTTTATATAGTTGGTTCGTTGCTTGCTTTTTTTGACAAAAAAAAACAAAAAACGCTACCCTTCCTATACTTTAATCACTTGCTCTAGTATCTCTTTATGATACGTACCTACGTTTCCATACACCTCACTATGAGCCGCTCCGATATCGAATCCTTTTTTGTTACTTAGAATCGTAGCAGCTCTTCCCCATTTCTGCGCCTGTTTCAATTCGCATGGAAGCCCGTGGTAAGCACAGAAGCCGGCAACGGTATAATAGTTTTCATCGTGGCTCGTGATTTTAGCATCGATATCAAGTATGATTTCTTCTATATAGTCGAGTCTATTTTTTACTTTGTCGATTTCGATACTTTGATTCTCCATTTCATCGACGAGTAACCGAAGTGTTTTGAAGATATTTTTATCTCGATGAAAGGTGATAGAAGTAGTCCCAGTTTTTAGAAGTTCCTCGATACGATCATAGACCCATAGTTCGAAGACTGGTGCGAGCCATGCAGCGAATTTCAAGGCTAGTTTTTCATCCATCCAGGTACCTTGGGCATCTTTCTCATTTCCACCTTTGACGATCCGCAAAACCGCACGTTTACTGCCGATGCTGGAATTCCAGTATCGGGATTCTAGCAAAGAAATGTACTCTTTTGTCTCTTTATTTTGGAGGAAATTACTGACTCGTTTTCCGAAAGGTTTTGCCATTTGAGTGGCGTTAATCATCTTGTTTCCATCGCTGAATTCGAAGATAATATCATGATCATGGTATTGAAAGATTTTCTTTGACATAGTGTATAGTTTGAACTTGCGTTAAGATACTTAACTGGATTCGATTTCCCGAAACTTTTGATTCAATTTCAGATTCGCAGTATTCGTATAAATTTCCGTCGTCTCCGTTTTCGAGTGACCAAGGAATTTAGCCAGGAGATCTTTTTCCAATCCATCTTCAGCAAGTAACGTGGCTCGTGTATGTCGTAACGTGTGTGGAGTAACATCAAGTTTAATTCCTGCAGCTTGTCTCAAGTCCTTACAAATTAACTGAATAGAACGCGCTGAGAATTTCCTGTATCGAGTATTGATAAATAAAAATCCGTGTGTCCGATTGTCAAGCCAAATTTTGAGGCTGTTTATAAGACTTTTAGAAACTGGAACTTCTCTTCTCTTATCTCCTTTTCCTGACTTGACAATGATTTTCATTTCTTGGAAATAAATGTCTTCGGTTTCCAAGTTGCAAAACTCATCAACTCTGCATCCAGTTTCATAAAGGACCATCATCATCAAA
>CALKXE010000152.1 GCA_938003955.1 uncultured Saprospiraceae bacterium
AACACCACTTCAATGTGCTAAGTAAACAAGAAACAAAAAAGTCCCAAGGCTGAGAGCCCGGGACCTCATATCTTATTAATGTTAAATAAGATAAGACGATTATAAAAAGACGAAAATCTTTGCATAGCATAGCCATTCACACCATTTGGTATGATCATAACCAGCTATCTAATTTATTTAATTTTGATAATCTAAGGCTAGGATATATTAAGCCTTAGTATTAATTTGAATTTCATTTTTACATATAAAAATTAGTCTACATTATCATGTAAGTATGAATTATCACTTGACACCAAAGGACCATCATCATCCATAGAAACTGTATATCTACTGCGATCATTATCTCTTCTAGAATCTACATCATCCAACTTCACATTTCTACGTGCATATGCTGGTAATGACTCCATATCTGCTACCACCTTAGGCGAATCCAATGGTACACTAGAGCTCTTTCTTGCAAGCTCTCTCCTATTGGCCTCCATCTCTTGTTCTTTTCTTCTTTGCTCAGCTCTGAATAACAAATCTTCATCACTCATTACTGGCTCATAATTACCTTGCTGTACACCTAAAGTATTAATAGTAGACCTGATATCATCACTTTCGAAATCAAATACATTCTGAGTAGCAATTTCTGGCTCTTGAGATACCGGAGTTACTGGTTCTGATCTTGTGATCGCACCAAATACATCCTCATCCAAACCAACTTTAGTAACTTGACCTCTTTCTTGTACTGGCCTCTTTGCGCCTCCTTCTCTGAATCCAGTAGCTATTATTGTGATACCAACTCCTTCTCCGATAGAATCATCTTTACAAACTCCCCAGATCACATCAGTACCATATCCAGCTTCTTCTTCTAGATAGTTAGTGATTTCACTCACTTCATCCATCGTTACTTCTTTCGAACCAGAAGTGATATTCAATAATATATGCTTGGCTCCTCTGATGTCATTATCTTCTAACAATGGAGAATTTAATGCCGTCTGAATAGATTTTCTAGCTCTATCTTCACCTTCAGCAATTGCATGCCCCATTATTGCGACACCACTATCCTTCATTACTGTATTTACATCTTCGAAATCCACATTGATATTACCAATCACAGTGATGATTTCAGCTATACCTTTTGCGGCCGTAGTTAAGATATTATCCGCTTGAGAAAATGCTTTAGACAACTCTAGATTACCATGAATCTCTTTTACTTTATCGTTAGAAACTACCAAGATAGAATCTACATTTTTCTTTAGTTGCTCTAATCCCTCTAGTGCTTGCTTATTACGTCTCATCCCTTCGAACTTGAAGGGTAATGTTACGATCGCAACTGTCAAGATATTCATCTCTTTTGCCGCTTTGGCAATGATTGGAGCGGCACCAGTACCAGTTCCTCCACCCATACCCGCAGTTATGAATAACATCTTTGTATTATCGGATAAGAATGTTCTTACCTCATCGATAGATTCAATACAAGCTTCTTTTCCAACTTCCGGTTTAGATCCAGCTCCTCTTCCTTCAGTAAGGTGAGGCCCAAGTGATATTTTTACTGGAATTTCACTATGATCCATTGCCTGTGCATCCGTATTGCAAATCGCAAAATCTACTCCTATAATTCCTTGCTCATACATGTGTGCTACAGCATTTCCACCGCCACCACCGACACCAATTACTTTGATGATTGAGCTACTTTTTTGTTTTAAATCAAATTCCATGATTATAAGTTTTCTTATTTTATAAATTGAGAACTACTAAATAAACTTAGCAGCTTGTTGATGGTCATATTAAAATTCCGAATCTGGAGTTGCCTCAAAGAATTCTTTCGTAAGCGTATAGAATCTATCAAAAAACTTACTCCCACGTTTCTTTCTTTCCTGTGCTTCCTCTGTTGAATTATCATGCTCAACATGATCCTCTACATCTTGCTCAACACCAGCAAAATCCAATCTATCCTCTACAGTTGTGACAGACTCTACAAATTGTCTATCCTTCATGTTTTCAATCGTATTCTTAAGTAATCCCACAGCAGTCGCATATATAGGACTTGCTAATTGCACATGATATCCATGCGCAAGATGCTCAACCGGCTTACCAACTCTTGCACCAAGTCCTGTATGATACTCAGCTAGTAAGTTAATGTGCTTCAATAATGATCCACCACCTGTTAATACTATACCCGCAATCAATTTATTCTCATATCCTGATCTTCTGATCTCCCATAATACGTAATCAAATATCTCTTCTACCCTAGCCTGAATGATCCTCGCTAAGTTCTTTTCTGATATTTCTTTATGTTCTCTCCCCTTGAAACCAGGGATAGTGATTATTCTATTGTCATAAATCTCGTTCGCCATTGCAGAGCCGAACTTGACTTTCAATTTTTCTGCCTGATCCATCATCACAGTACAGCCTTCTCTTATATCTTTTGTGACAGCATTTCCACCAAATGGAATTACAGCTGTATGACGGATAATTCCATCTTTAAAGATTGTAATATCAGTCGTACCACCACCGATATCGACCAATGCTACTCCAGCTTCTTTCTCCTCATCACTAAGGATAGATGCAGCACTTGCGATTGGCTCCAACGTTACGTCAGCTACTTCTAGACCGGCCTTCTCTACACACCTCATTATATTACGTGATGCAGATATCTGACCAGTAATTATATGAAAGTTAGCTTCTAATCTGATCCCAGACATTCCTACTGGATCAATAATATCACGCTCATCATCCACAGTAAATTCCTGAGGGATCACGTGCAATATCTTATCCCCTGGAGGCAATACTAGCTTATGCATGTCCTTAACCAACATCTCTACATCATCGTAAGATATCTCATCATTAGCATCGTGTCTAACCCTTACACCATGATGGTGAAGTGATTTGATATGTTGTCCTGCAATACCTACATGAACTAACTTAAACTTCAACCCAGCATTTCGCTCGGCGATTTCAATGGCTTCTTTGATGGCTCTTACTGTCTTATCAATATTCGATACCACTCCTCGTGATACACCCTCTGATTTGACTGTTCCTACGGAGACTATCTCAATCTTTCCGTATTCGTTGAGGCGCCCTGCAATGGCGCACACTTTAGTCGTACCTATATCCAAGGCTACGGCTATTTCATTTTGGATGTTGTTGTGATCATTCATAAACTATAATTTTCTATCGAGCAATTCGCTCATTAAAAACGTATTATCTTCTTTTGTTATCCATTTTGGACATGTCATGTCTTGAGATTTAACACTCATTACATTACTCCTTCTTCGTCGCCCATATGGCTGAGTAGTCTTCATTTTTTATATCGTACTTGACAGTAAGCATTTCATACTTCCTCCAGCCGACATGTTTCATTCCTTCTTTATACATCTGCTTCATCAGATCAAATCTATTGATCATTTCTTCCTCTTCATTAATATCAATTTTACCTATTGCTAATTTTTGTCTGCCGACTTTTGGAACTAGGATTATTTCACCATCTTCTTGAACATCGATCTGCTCAACTAACGCAGTTAAAAATTCATCTTGATGAACATATTTAGCAACTGCAAAGACATCTTGCAGGTTATTCTTTTTCTTACTCTCCAAAAAACCTGGGACGTACTCATCTATATTCCCAGAAGCAACTGGCACTCTGATTGTAGATCCCTTGTATGCAGGAATCTCAATACCGTCACTGTCTAAGTAATAGCTTGTTTTATTTTTACTAAATACTCTAACGATTGGCTCTCTTTGTTGAATAGCGATGTATAACCTGTCTTTATTATCGACAAACACCTCAGCTTCCTTGATACGATCATCCGCTTCAAGCATCATTTCCATATCCATCAGATCAAGATCACGAATCGAGCTTTCCTTTAGGTCATAACCTAAATAGTTACGAAACATTGTTTTCACACCTTTTTTAGAAATCAAATTCTTACCACCTTTGATCCCTTTTATCGAAATCCCAACTTTAGTAATCGTCGCGTTCTTCTTTCGCTCGATAGCCATAAATAGCACACCCATAATGACAAATGTCACTACAGTCCAGATTAGGTTCTTCTTCCAGCCCGCTCTTTTTGTGTTAAATATTTTTTTCCTTGGCATTTGTAATTTTTATTAGTTGCTTAGTCTTATGAGGCTTGTCTGTTTGCTGTGCAAGCCAGCCATTAGTTATATACTTTTCCTTCGCTTTTATTATTTCTAATATTTTTTCACTTTCTGTGTTTTGTCTGTTTGCTGTGTCAACCAGCCATTAGTTATATATTTTATCCTTGGCTTCTATTATTATTTTTTCACTTTCTGTGCTTTGTCTGTTTGCTGTGCAAGCCAGCCATTTGTTATATATTTTTCTCTAGTTTTTTCCTTTAGCTATTAAGTGTCCAGTCCGTAAGATTTATCCTTATGATCTATTTCGTTTTTTCGATTCCATAACGTCTATACTAAGATCTTTAGATGGTTAACAATTTTTCAATCTGAACTACGAATGTGTCAATATCACCAGCTCCGAGGGTCATTAATACTTCCAGTTCTTTTTTTCTTAATTCATCCATTAGCGTCTCTTTAGTCACTAGTGTTTTGTTTTCAATCTTCATTTTATCAAAGATAATTTTGGATGTTACTCCATCAATTGGCTCTTCTCTCGCTGGGTAGATATCCATCAATAAGATTTCATCTAGCAGATCCAGTGATTCGGCAAACCCATCTACAAAATCTCTTGTTCTCGAGAAAAGATGAGGCTGAAATATTCCGGTTATCTTCTTATTTGGAAACAACTCTTTAGCCGCTCCTATTGCTGATTTCAACTCTGTTGGATGATGTGCATAGTCATCGATATATGTCAATTTTTCGTCCTCATATATCGTCTCGAATCTTCTTTTGATTCCTTTAAACGATATCAATCCATCCCTTACCGTTTCTCCATCTAAACCTACTATAGTAGCAATGGTAATCGCTACGATTGAGTTTTCGATATTATGTCTACCCGCTAGGTTAGTCGCCAAACCACTGATCGAACCGTTTTCTGATTCATAATCAAAAAAGAACTTTCCATCTTTCACGTGTACATTTTCCGCAGCAACTTCTGTCTCAGTATCAATTCCGAAAAGGACAACATTTACGTTCTTCTCTGCCAGGACTCCTATCACATTTTTACTCAATCCAGCAAGCATATCCTCTTTGATAATCAGCGTCCCATCTTGTTTAATCTTAATGATAAATGCCTCAAATCCTTCTATCATCACATTGTGATCACCATAGATATCCAAGTGATCAGCATCCATACTCATGATAGCTATGATATCCGGAGATAAATGCAAGAATGATCTATCATATTCATCTGCCTCCACTACAATCCAGTCTCCTCCTCCTTCGATATAGTTACTGTTGTAGTTGGACATGATTCCACCAATAAAGGCCGACACATCTTCTTTTCCATGTTTCAATAAGTGCGCAGTTGTTGCACTGGTTGATGTTTTACCATGAGTTCCTGCGATCGCAATCGTTTTCTTCACTTGACTCAATCTTCCCAGCATCTCTGCACGTTTTATGACATCGTATCCATTATTGATAAAGTGATTCAATTCTGAATGCCCATCTGGTATTGCAGGTGTATAAACAACCAAATCAATTCCCTCTGGTATCAGGCTCACATCATCTATATAGTGGATCTTCATGCCTTCACTAACCAACTTTTTGGTCAATGTCGTTTCTCTTTTATCATAACCATAGACTTCCTTCCCTTGTGAAAGCATATATCTTGCGATGGCACTCATGCCTATCCCACCGATACCTATGAAGTATATTTTGTTCGTTTCGCTCATTCTTCGCTTCACTTAAGAGTTCGAGATCTTGAGAATTCGAGATTTCGAGACTGCTATTGTTATGTCGATTGTTCGTCCGCCACTTTTTATCAACATTTGATCGTAGAGGTTTGTAATCTCGATGCTTTATGTTTGCCTAGTTACACAACTAACTGTGCTCCTTATTTGAATTATCAATTATGCATTATCAATTATCAATTTCTTAACAATCTTCGCAATCTCTCCAGCTGCATTCGGTCGCCCAAAGTGCTTCAAATTATTTCTTAATTCAGCACATTCACGCTCATCTTCAATCAATTCTAGCATGGTCTTTACCAGCTTTTCTTTTCCTTCTGCATCTTTCACCATTTTAGCCGCACCCTTATTTACAAGTGCCATCGCATTTTTGGTTTGATGATCTTCTGCTACATTAGGAGATGGAACCAAGATCGCAGCCTTTACCACAAGGCTGAGCTCGGAGATCGTCAATGCACCCGCTCGACAGACGACAAGGTCAGCAGCTTTATAAGCTGAGGCCATATCCTCTATAAAGGGAAGCACCGTCACATTTGGCAATTTTGCTACTTCAGAATTTTTATAATCTTCATAGTACAGTTTACCAACCTGCCAAATGACATTAATCTCGGAGTGCTGTCTCAGTAATTCAGCTCCCGACTCGATAGACTCATTAAGCGCTCTTGCTCCCAGGCTACCACCAAATATTAGTATAGTCTTATTACCAACTTCTAATCCTAGCTTTGCCTTTGCTCCCGACGTAGTTATGTCGTTTTCAAATATTTCTCTTCTGACCGGATTTCCTGTGAAGACTATTTTCTCTGATGGAAAAAATTTCTCCATTCCATCATAGGCTACACAAACCTTATCTACCCTCTTCCCTAATATCTTATTCGTAACACCAGCATAAGAATTCTGCTCTTGTACTAATGTTGGAATACCATTGGCTGCAGCCATCTGAAGTGTCGGACCACTTGCGTATCCACCCACACCCACAGCTACATCTGGGTTGAACTTTTTGACCACCTTTCTAGCTTTCCACATCGACTGGAATAACTTGAATGGGAATGCTAAATTCCGCAATGTCAGTTTTCTATGGAATCCCCTTATCGGAAGTCCCACTATTGAATAGCCCGCTTTCGGTACTCTATCCATTTCTAATTTACCTTCCGCTCCTACGAATAGGAATTCCGCATCCGGATTTTGTTTTTTTATCTCGTTTGCAATCGCAATTGCTGGAAAGACATGTCCTCCCGTTCCTCCTCCACTAATTATTACTCGCATCCTCTTTAGCTTCTAATTTCTCCAGTGCTAATTTTTGCTTATGTGCCTCTTCAACATATCTGCTCACACTCAATATCACTCCGATACTCATGCAAGTAAACAATACAGAAGTACCTCCCATACTCACCAATGGTAATGTCAAACCTGTTACTGGAACCAACTGTACTGATACAGCTATATTCGCAAATGCTTGTATTACCAAATTCAGACATAGTCCCATGGCTAATATTGCACCAAATGCTTTAGGGCATTGTGTAACAATCTTGATACACCTAAACAATAGACCTAAATAGGCTAGTATAATTACCAACCCTCCAACAACTCCATACTCTTCGCAGATTATTGCATATATGAAATCCGCATACGCATACGGCAAAAAGTTCTTTTGTAAACTGTTCCCTGGCCCTAGTCCAAAAAGTCCACCATTAGCTATGGCAATTTTTGATTGTTGAACTTGAAAATCGCCGTCACTTGCACTCAAGTATTCTTGTACTCTTGATATCCACGTCTCAACTCTAAACACTTCAGGGAAGACTGTTCCTATTATAAATAACGCACCGAACACAATTGCACCACATAGAACCAATAGTGCTACATACTTCAATGAAACTCGACCAATAAACATCATCAATAAGCATGTTGTAAACAACAATGCAGCGGTACTTAAATCCGCTGGCATAATCAATCCACAAACAATTACTATTGGTAAAATAATTGGTAAAAAAGCACTCTTAAAATCTTTTATAAAGTCTTGTTTTATAGCCAATGATCTTGCTACAAATATGATCAATGCAATTTTGGCAAAATCCGAGGTTTGAAATCGTTGATTAATCCAAGGAATATTAATCCATCTTCGAGCATCATTATACTCTGGACCAAACAACAGTGTATACATCAACAAAGGTATGGCCAATGCCAATAATATAGGAGCCAATCGACTATAATGAAGATAGTGCAATTTATAGCAACCATAGGCAAATCCAATTCCTAGCAATATGAAGAACGCTTGCTTCATCATGTAAAATTCTGTATTACCACCCGCATACTTATATGCCATAGCGCCCGCTGAGCTGTAAACAGCGAGAACTGAGAATAAACCCAAAAAGCCCAAAATGAGCCAAATGTATTTATCTCCGCGGAGCGTATTATATAAGTTTGTTACGGTTTTCATATTTCATTTTTAGACTTCGAGATTCCTAGCCTTATTTTTTATTTATTATTATTAATGTTAATCGAGGTTTGTAACCTCGATGCTATATAATTGTCCAAGTGCACATTCTACTTTTGTTCGTCGAGGTTTCTAACCTCGATGCCTTATGATTATCTAAGTACACGTTATGTTTGCAAATCATAACGTTGGCTTCTAATTTTTTTGTTCGTCGAGTTTTTTTTTTAATCTCGATGCTGTATGATTGCCTAAGTACACGAAACCTAATCATGACGTTGACTTCCACCCCCTTCGCGCGTTTGCCAAAACAAGCCGCACTCTTCCCCCTCCAAAGAGGGATATTTAAAAATGGTCCTGTTCCTCAACACTCTGCGTCCTCTGCGCCTCTGCGCGACAACTTTGCCAATTTACTCTTCATCACAGCTTCTTTAAACTGATCTCCTCTATCCACATAATTATCAAACAAATCAAAACTCGCACAGGCTGGGGACAGGATAACCGTATCCCCTGCCTTTGCTAAGTCTATTGCTGTGTCAACAACGCTTGAGACCTTAGTTGACTCAATAATTAATGGTATATATCTTTCAAATGAATGCACAAGCTTCTTATTATCTACACCAAGACATATAAGTGCCTTCACTCTTTCCTTGGCTAGATCATAAAGAGGGCTGTAGTCATTACCTTTATCTGTACCTCCCGCTACCCAAATGATATCTCCTTCGATAGCATCCAGTGCATAGGCTACAGCATCTACATTAGTGGCCTTACTATCATTGATGAATGTTACTCCATTGATTGTGGCTACTACCTCTAGCCGATGTGGTTCGTTGACAAATGTGGCCAGTCCTTTAGCAATATCAGATTCAGATATTTCTAAAATTCTAGCTACTTCGACAGCGCATCGAGCATTAAAAAGGTTGTGCTTTCCTTTGATACTTATTTCAAATTGCTTGGCATCCTCCTTTGAGGTAATGCCGTTTTGGTAATCTTGAGTTTCCACACCATGCTTCTGAGCACGGATTGGAAGCTGACTATTGAACTCTGAGATTAGATCATCATTCACATTGAAGATATAATGATCTTCCTTCGTTTGATTCTCTGTTATCCTCAATTTTGATGCTGCATAGTTCATGATATCATAGTCGTACCTGTCTAAATGGTCGGCTGTAATATTGAGTAGTACTGCAATATCAGATCTGAACTTCTGTATTCCGTCCAGTTGAAAACTACTGAGTTCCAAGACCATATAGTCAGGATTCTTATCAGTAAGAATTCGTGCGAAACTAATACCGTAGTTCCCTCCGATCTCGACATCCAAGCCAGCGGTTTTCATGATGTGATAAATGAGTCCTGAAGTGGTAGTTTTCCCATTGCTACCAGTGATAGCTATGAGTTTCCCAGAATAAAATGAATAACCAAACTCAATCTCTGAGACTCCTCTCAAGCCCTTCTTATTTAAACTGCTTAGGACAGCGGCAGTATCTGGCACTCCAGGGCTCTTTATCACGAAACCTGCATCAATCAATTTTTCAATAGTATGTCCCTTTTCTTCAAAAGGGATATTATTTTCTTTTAATTCGTCTTTGTATTTATCAGCTATCGTTCCATAGTCTGACACAAAGACTTCATATTTATTTTTCTTTGCTAATAATGCGGCACCTACCCCACTCTCAGCCGCTCCGATGATGACAACTTTGTTATTTCTGTCAATCTCGTCGCCGTCCAACTCTTGTGAATCGAAGTTCATAGAATTGGAGTAATCTTTATTACTTTCATTATGTTCTGCACTATGAACATTCATTTCCATCTGAGTACTTATCTTATTTTCAATGTGATCATTGTCACAATTGCAAGCATAACTCCTATTATCCAAAACCTAGTAACTAATCTAGATTCATGCATTCCCAACTTTTGGTAATGATGATGAAGTGGAGACATCTTGAATATTCTTCGGCCTTCGCCATATTTCTTTCTAGTATACTTGAAGTAACTCACTTGAAGGATCACCGATAGTGTCTCCAAAAAGAAAACTCCACAAAGTATTGGCAACAAAAATTCTTTCCTCAAAAAGATTGCCATTACAGCAATTATTCCTCCGATAGTCAAACTTCCAGTGTCACCCATAAAGACTTTCGCCGGAAAAGCATTGTGCCAAAGAAACCCTATACATCCACCTAAGAAACAAGCTGCAAAAATTACCATCTCCGAAGAGTAAGGGATATAATATATATCCAAGAACTCTGCTATTACTGAATTACCACTGACATAAGCTAGTATCGCTAGCGTTGCTGCGATAATCGCTGATAGGCCTGTCGCTAATCCATCAATTCCATCTGTAAGGTTTGCTGCATTAGATACCGCTGTAACTATAAATACTACAATCGGCACAAATACAATCCAAACAAACGATGAAGCATTATCACCTAAAAACCATAATAATCCGTTGTAATCAAATGCGTTCCCCTTGAAGAATGGTATGTTAGTCAATGTTGTCTTAACATAAGCCATCTCTACCATCTCACTAGATGCGTTTAGTTTTGGAACTTCAATTGTAAAGCTTTTAATCACTTCATAACCAGCCAAAATCGCATCTGTCATAGGCATTCTCACAACTACATCATTATGCATAAGCATTACAGTCGCTACAATTACCCCAAGCAATACCTGGCCAATCACCTTAAACTTCCCAGAAAGACCGTCTTTATTCTTTTTAAAGACTTTGATGTAGTCATCTGTAAAACCTATTGCTGCCATCAATACCGTAGTAATAATCAACACTATGATGTAAATATTCGTCAAGTCAGCCAATAAAATCGCTGGAATCAATGTCGCAAATATGATAATGAATCCACCCATAGTAGGTGTCCCCGCTTTCTCTAACTGCCCATCAAGTCCAAGATCCCTGACGGTCTCTCCTACTTGCAATTTTTTCAATGAACGTATAATCCGATTTCCAAATAAAATCGAGATAATTAATGATAAGATGATCGCTATCCCTGATCTGAAACTTATATACTGGAATAAACCCGCTCCTGGCAAGTTGTAGTGTTCCTGTAAATATTCAAACAGATGATAGAGCATCTTTTAATTAATTGAATTATTGACATTTCGAATTAGCGAATAGCAAATTACAGGTGTACATATGACGTACTCCTATATGTTGACTATTTACCAATGGTAAAAGATCAATTCTTCTTTTTCTTTGTAGAATATGGGAATGGAATGTTTGATTCCTCTTCCAGATTCTCGTCTTTTTAAAAATTGAATAGTACAAAATACTATTCTGTCTTCTTTCAGCCAACAGAGGACACTAGCCCTCAAGCCCAATTTATGGACCTGACTATAAACCACGTCAAGAGGCATTAAGCCACAACATGGTAAAAGCGAGATTAGAGGAAATTATTGATAGAGGAAGTTACCATCTACTATTCGATAGCTTTGAGAAACTATCTGTGTAGATTTGAATGAGTAACTAAAGAATGTTAATGATAAAACACATCAACACTTTTATGATAACTCATCACTTCCTTCCATTGTCATAAAGCAACTCATGAACTTCTAAACTAGAAGCATGGACTGCAAAGAGACAATTCAAGAGTAATTAAAATTGTAGTTTTCTTACTCTGATCTCCTTTCGTCAATTTCGCTATTGATCTTTGTCCAAATCGTTTATGAATTAGGATCAATTTATTTCTGTCTATTACTAATCAGTTAAGCTGTTGCTTATATTGGTGTATTTTCATCTCCGAAGAGAGAAAAAAATTAACAGTGCAGTCGACAACACTCTACTTTTAGAGCGGGTTCTCGCCAACCGCAACTGTTAAAACCAACCTGAGAATGATAATAGAACCTATCTTTAGGATCTTCCGAGCATTGCTACTCGAAGCACCTGTTTATCATCAAATGGAGTCTTCACTCCGTTTATATCTTGGTATTTTTCATGTCCTTTTCCAGCAATCAAGATCACATCATTTTCACCAGCCATCATTACCGCTTTTTGAATCGCTTCAGCCCTGTCTGATATTCTGAGCATGTTGGTTTTCATTTCTGAATCCAAACCAGCTTCCATATCATCGAGAATTGCTTCAGGATTTTCCGTTCGCGGATTGTCACTTGTGATAATGCATTGATCACTTTTCTGTGCAGCTATTAGAGCCATCTTTGGCCTTTTAGTTGCATCTCGATCACCTCCGCAACCTACTACCGTGATTATCTTACTATCTGAAGATTTCACTTTAGCTATGGTCTTGAGGACATTGTCCAGTGCATCCGGTGTATGTGCATAATCGACTATGCCGATCGTACCTACACCTTCAACTTTTATACTTTCAAATCTGCCTTCAGCACCTGTGATACTCGAGAGATGCAGTAATACTTCTGACGATTCAAATCCGAGCTCAATTGCAGTGCCATAAACAGCTAGCAAATTGTAAGCATTGAATTCTCCTACCAATCTGAAGTGAGCTTCATGACCATCAATCTTTAATTGCAGGCCATCTACTCCATTGCTCAAAATTCTTGCTTTATAACTAGCCCCATTTCTCAATGCATAGGTTAATTTCTTAGCTGAAGTATTTTGCAACATCACTTCTCCTCGTTTGTCATCCTCATTTACCAATGCAAATGAATCTGAAGGAAGGGAATCGAAGAACTTTTTCTTCGCCCATATATATTCTTTAAATGTCTTGTGATAATCTAAATGATCGTGTGACATATTGGTAAATACACCACCGATGTATTCTATGCCAACGATTCGTTTCTGATCTACGGCATGTGAACTGACTTCCATGAAGACATATTCACAACCTGCACTCCTCATCTGAGCAATCAACTTATTAAGGTTAATAACATCAGGCGTGGTGTGTGTCGATGGTATAATTTCATTTCCAATTTTATTCTCCACAGTAGAGATTAACCCTACTTTGAATCCCAATTTCGAAAACAACTGCCACAATAAAGTAGCTACCGTCGTTTTACCATTCGTACCCGTTATTCCTATCATTTTGACATCCTCACTCGGGCTGTCATAATAATGAGAAGCGGCTGCGGCCATTGCATCTCTTGTATCATTCACATGAACAACTGTCACTCCTGGAGTAAATTCGAAGTCTGTATTTTCACAGAAAACGACTTTAGCACCTTTCGCAATCGCTGATTCGATGTAGTCATGACCATCTGAGGCAAAACCCTTTATGGCAAAATACACATCATTATTGCTCACTTTTCTAGAATCAAGATGAAGCTCATTAATCACTACATTCTTATCTCCTATGATCTGAACAATCAGATTATCATCAAGTATTTCAAATAACTTTCGTTTCATAGACACTATATCTAATTTAAGTAGATTTTGATGTCTTGTCCTTTTATTTTGGCCCCTGGCTTGACGGTCTGCTTGACCACTTTCCCTACTCCATCAACTTCCACATTCATTCCTAGGTTCTCCAAAACATATATCGCATCTCGGGCTCCCATGCCTTTTACATTGGGCACCTCTGATTTAACTATTCTCTTTTTATCAATTAGCATCTTTGTTTCAAATGGATCAACTTCTACCCAACTTCCGCTTTTCTTTGACTTATACTCTAAGCCTACATAGTCGAAAACTCTCCTGAAATCATTTCCAAATCCTGAATTCGATTCCGGCAATTCTGCTGTTGCTATCTTTTGCGACTCTCCTGAATAAATCAGATTATCAGATAATGTCGTAATTCTCTCCGCAATCTTCTTATAAGCAGGTCCCGCAGCTGACGCTCCATAATATGCTTTACCCTGAGGCTTGTATATCATTACTATCATAGAATACTTCGGATTTTGAACCGGAAAATAACCTGCAAACGATGCATTGTACTCCTTCTTCTCTTCGTCAGTATTATAATTAACTCTTGTAGTCCCTGTTTTTCCAGCAATATCAACTATTGATGACCTTAACTTCCTCCCAGTACCACTCTTAACAACTCCTTCAAGCATTTGCTGAGCTGCATCTACCACTTCTGGTCTTACTAGCTGCTTTTTCAACACTCTTGGCCTAAATATTTTCACAGTACTTTCACCATCTAATATTTCACTCACCAAATAAGGCTTCATCATTTTACCATCATTTGCAATCGCATTGTATAAATTTAGCGTCTGCAATGGCGTATTCATCAACTCATATCCGTGAGCCATCCATGGTATAGTTGTACCATTCCATGTTTTTTTATTTTTTACCGGATGCTTAATTTTAGGCTTTGCTTCACCTACTATCTCCACACCCATCTTACTTGCCACACCAAGAGACCTAAGTTTATCTACAAACTTGATTCTCCCCTCTGGACTATTGTAATTGTCATGAACTAATTTTGCTATCCCTACATTAGAAGACTTTTCAAACGCCTCCTTCATAGTTACTCGACCTAAGCCGTGAATATCAGAATCATACATTGTGAGATCATAAAATCTCATTTTACCGCCCTTAAGATCAACTGTCGACTCTAAGTCGCAATAACCATCATCCATCAATGCTAACACACTGGCTAACTTGAATGTCGACCCTGGCTCAGATAATCTACCAACGGCATCATTATACACTTCTGCATAATCTCCACTAGCTAACCTTCTGAAGTTTGAGATTGCCTTAATAGCTCCAGTCTCTACTTCCATGACGACTGCTGTTCCAGCTTCCGCTTCCACATCTACAACCCTGGATAACAATTCATTGTGAACTATATCTTGAATATCAATATTTATAGTTGTTACAATATCATTTCCTTTACCAGGCTCAAAATCTTGAAGATCATAAACAGGAACCCATTCATTATTAAGCTCCGATACTTTCTTCATCAACACTTGAGTCGAATCACCAGAAAGGAACTTATCAAAGTACCCTTCTAACCCAACTTTAGATGCATTTTTCCTATCCTCCCCTATCGTTCTACTTGCAAAACCATTGTAAGGTTTTGACCTTTTAGAAAATGGCTCAGCAATCATTCCTCCTTGATATTTATTCAATCTAAAAAGAGGGAATTTTTTGATTTTCCTAAGCTCATCACTATTGATTCGCTTTGCGATTGGGAAGTATTTCTTTTTTCTTTTCCGTCCTTGGATTAAGTTCCTTCTCCATTCAGACCCAGTCTTATGCTTTCCTATTGAAGATTCACTTAAATAGTAGGCAAGAGAATCGACTTCTGCATTGAAGACTTTTTCCTTTTGGACGGTTAGATCCATATGAATGTCAAAGAACTTTAATGAGGTGCTCAACAAGTTGAAATCCTCAGAATATATATTTCCGCGCTCTGCTCTCAGAGTACGCATTTTTACATTTTTATTACCTTTTTCTCGCCACTTTTCACCTTCAAAAAGGGACACCTTTACCACCCTAGCCATGATCACCACGCTTAGTATTATGAAGGCCGCAAGTACGGCATACACTCTTACTAATAACTCTTTCTTTCTATCCATGTTTGCGCGACAATCAGTTTTGCTCTGATATCTTAATAGGCGCGTTCCGGATGGGTTTAAGATCCAATTCCGCGACTTTTTGTTCAATTTGCGATTGTGTGCTACCATACATAATATCTTTCTTGATATCCATGTATCGCCACTTAGTGTCATTGACCTCAGCCTTTAGAGCCTCTATTTTTCGAAGATTTCCTTCGACACTATGCGAACTGTATATGTACACCCCGACAAGCAATGCGAGGTAGCACACAAACGGCAAATTCATAAAAAGCCATTCGATTCCTTTGAATCTAGTAGAAGTTGTAGTTTTCTTATTATTTTGACTCCTAGCCATCAAATGGTTTTGTTTGTTACTCTTACTCGATCGCTTCGCTTTCGAGCATATTTTATTTATTTTTTACGATTTAAAATCCAATACTCTGAATTCCAAATAATCTTTAGATTCTCATGAAGCTGGAATAAACTTCCGTGATTGAAACGGATCATCTATTCCCTGCATTCATAAGCGCTAATTATTTACATTTTTCGATACTGCGCTTCGACTTTCGACTGCTATGCTGTTCGATTTTTAGACATTCGACTACTCAAATATCAGCCTCATCTACTAAAGCTTTTCAGCTATTCTTAGCTTTGCACTTCTTGCTCTGCTATTTCTTTTCAACTCCTCTTCACTTGCTTGTATCAGTTTCTTATTGATCAACTTGAATGGTCGATCAATGTGTCCGAAATCATCTTGAATAAGCTTTCCATCTACATTTCCAGACTTGAAAAAGTTTTTCACATATCTATCTTCTATAGAATGATAACTCATGACCACAAAACGCCCTCCTGGCTCCAATACATCCAGACCACCTTGCAACATCTCCTCTAGCACCTGAACCTCCTGATTAACTTCCATCCGAAGAGCCTGATAAACTTGAGCAAAATATTTTGGCCGAGTACCAAATTTCAACCTTTCAAGTATTTCATTTAACTGAAACGTGGTTTTGATCGGAGACTTTCCTCTTTCAGAAACAATCTCTCTAGCAAGGGTTCGTGAATTTCTCACCTCACCGAACTTACTAAACAGAAGCTGCAAGTCATCTTGAGAATACTCTTTCAAAATAATGGCTGCAGTCATTTCCTCAGCACTATTCATCCGCATATCAAGATCTGCATCAAATCTATAAGAGAAGCCTCGTTCAGGAAAATCCAACTGCCAAGAACTCACACCAAGATCAGCAAGAATGCCATCAACTTTCCTCACACCCTCTACACGCAAAAATTTCTTAATATGCCTGAAGTTAGCTTTGATAAAAGTAAATCTTGGATCGTCGAGTTTATTTGCAACTGCATCATCATCTTGATCGAAACCATACAAGTGACCTTCGTCACTTAAGTTTTTTATTATTGATTGGGAATGTCCACCGGCACCAAAAGTTACGTCTACGTACTTCCCGTTCGGCTTAAGATTTAGACCAGCTATACACTCGTCCAACATTACTGGCACATGATACTCACTCATCGGCTATATCGGATTGAGGCTCACCTCCACCCTGCGTCAGAGTTCCAAATATTCCATCCGCTATTTCGGAGAAAGATTCAGGTTCGTCATTAAGCATGTCAAAATACTTTTCTTTGTCCCAGATTTCAACCTGCTCGTGATACGCAAATAGGATTACATTTTTCTTTAATCCCGCATAGTCGATCAGATTACCTGGCAACAAAATTCTATCCGCAGAATCCATGTTTAACATAGAAGCCCCTCGGTAGAAGTATCTCATTGCTTGCCGCTCTTTTGAATTGTAAATGTTGAGCTGGTTAAATATTTTCGTCTTCCCATCCCAAACTGCTTTGGGATACATCATTAGGTGCTTTTCAAATCCTCGATTAATCGCTAACTCAAGAATTCCATTAAATCCAAACTGCCTGATAAGAGACGTAGGTAACCTGAGACGCCCTTTGGCATCGAGCTTACACTCATACTCTCCCGTCAGTTGGTATTTATTCACACTTATTATTTTAAGAATATCGGCATCGTCAAAAACCTTTATCCTCACCCTTAGTAGTCATAGTCACTTTTAATATAAAAAGCATCCTTTTCCACTTTCGGTACTAATGATACACAAATGTAACACAGATTTACACATTATAGCACCAAAGTGACACTTTTTAACACTAAACATGATAAATAAATATAATATGTAGGAAGATGTAGTCAATATGATTACACATTATGAAGATTTTGTTGACAAGGACTTGGGGAGTCCTCTACTCTTGTGGTATAGCGAGCGCTCTAGGGTGGTTGTATGTAAAAGTGGTCTAACTAGAACCGTGCCACTTTATGATCGCAAATATACATATTATATTTATAATACATATGTATCAACTTAATAATTCGACAATTAGTTAATAAACAGTTCCGAAAGACAATGAACTAGACCACTGTCGAATCCATTAATTATCGAACCAATTACCCTAGACATATGGAATCTGAGTTACGCTTACTAATTACGTTAGAATTCAATAATGGTAGAATAAAAGCTTCCTAAAATCAATACTATAAAATGAAAAACGAACAATACAATGCCCTCTACAGAGACATATATCTTGCTTCTCGTCAATTATAGTTAGATTGCTGATATTAACAACGAAATAGACCATCTTGGTCAAAACAAACTAAATATACATATGTCAAACTTAATAAATGAAGTAGCAAGACACCTTAATGATGATGTAATCATCCAACTCTCTAAACAATTAGGAGCTCAAGATCCTAACATAGTAAAGAAGGCAACCCAAGGTGTAACTGAACTGTTACTTAATGCTATATCACGAAATGCGAACAATCAACAAAGTGGAGGTGGATTATACGGTGCTATAAAAAACGATCATGATGGAGGAATACTTGGAGATCTAATGAATGTGCTCGGGGGAAGAAAGCAAGTAAGCAATCCTAAAACAATGAACGGTACTGGTATCGTAAATCATCTATTGGGCAAAAGACAACTAGAAGCTGCACAGATCATACAGCAAATGAGCGGTCTTGACATCTTCAAATCTGGCGTATTGATGCAATTAGTAGCGCCTGTAATCATGGGAGTAGTTGGTCAACAACAAAAATCTAGCAGTCTTGATCTCGGAGGCCTAGCAAAAGTATTGATGGGTGGCGTACATAATCAATCACAACAACAGCAGCAAAGTGGTGCCCAAGGAGGTGGAAGTATCTTCAAAAAGCTTCTTGATATGGATGGCGATGGTAACGTGATGGATGATCTTATGAGTATTGGAATGAAGATACTAACGAAATAAGAATCACAGAGAAATAAAAGTTTAAAGCTGCCGCAACGAATATGTTGCGACAGCTTTTTTAATTTAAAGTCCTCATATGAATTTATTGGCCCCGCTCAACGTATCATTCACATCCATCTGGTCTCACAATAATATTAGCTCCATCTCCTGCATTTAACAGATCTACTATTGTCACTTTTGGAGCACTTAGAATAATATTTACTCCAGCTGGAATATTCAAATTTCCAGTTACTCTAATTTCCTGTCTCGCTTCGAATGTTTTATCCAATGCAAACGGAGTTCCCGTAGGTCCTATGATCAACATGTCACTACAAGGGTTTGCCTCAAAGACAATCTCATACGGATTCAAGACATCTCCTACTCCATTTATATCAAAAGACAATTGGTTAGTAGCTTGAGAAACAGTGCCCTCGCTGGCATCATAGTATCTTATGTCATAAGACCCAGATGTACTCTCAGCGAGCATACTGACCTCATAGACCATCAATGCATCGATGTATTCTATCGAACCAAGTGCCCTGATCGTATCATTTTCGAAGAACGCAACCATATCGGCAGGATCACTAGCTGCTACTCCGCCTACCAAGACCTCTGCGATCACAGGCATTATTGCATCATCAGCCAGATCTGGTAGCACCCATGTCAATGGATCATTAGGATCGACAATAGCAGACGATCTAGCTAGATCGTCAATCTCTTCGCCTTTGGCATTGTTTTCGGGCATCCATGTGAGGTTCGCTCCATTCGGATTACCACTATAGAGTTTATAAAGATTGTTCGGCTCCATGTTGTCCAGTGTACCATCAGTCCAATTCGTAATAAAATCATAATTGGCAAATTTCGTTGTGCCTCCTGGAAGAGGGAAATCCAATTTGATTCTATCATTTGGTGTAGTGTTGGCAGCGTTGAACTCGAGTACATCATTGATATCTTCCACATTCTCGAATGGGAATCCGATCCAGTTCCACCCTGACTTCAACTGTAGATCGATCGGTGTCGCAGCAGACCCCGTCACTCTAAGCGTATCAGGACCAGCATCTAGATAAATCATATATCCTTCATGGTTACTGATGGATGTAAGATTAGATGCTCCGAAGTTAAACCAACCTGTAGAGTCAGTGTATTGACTAAACTTATCTCCAGTTACAATCAAGTCTCCATCTGTTAAATTAGCAAGCGTACGAAGCTTGTGCTTTACACTCATATCTGTAGTTATATGAGGAAGTGAGAATCCAGTCCAACCTTGTCTAAGAGGAATATACCTCGCTCTATCATACTCCGCATCTACGGTCAGGATCTCGGGATTGGCAGTTGTACCTCTTATAGTACCATCTACAAAAAAGATCGTATCCGTAGGCTGACCATCGTATTCTATTCCAAGATCTGCATCCCAGATTCTAAATTCTAGAGGCGTATCAGTACCATCGTCTGGTCGTCCATAGACAGTGAGGTACGAAGCATAGAATTCTCCTGATTCTGTGATCGGAGCGACACCTCTTATTTCATTGCCTACCCACACAGAAATCAGATCTGTAATGTCCGTAGAGATAACATCAGGATCATCTGTAGTATAGTTCCAGTTGGCAATCAAATTCATATTTGTCTGGAAATCTCCCGGATCTACTGTCCAATTAGGTGGCTTGACTAGTACTTTCAATTGGATATGCACCTGCGGCGTACTTCCTAACACACCAGGACCTACTACATTAATCGTTTCGTTGTAGACATCCTCTGGAAGTGAAGCGTCGATTTCCATAGTGATCGCTCTTCCTGCAGGATTCACAGTAAACAGAGGAGGAGTTATTGGATTTGTAATCGTCAACCAATCATCGAATACGCCATCGGCAGCTTCTAGGTCGAGATCCGAAACTTCTATGGTTCCGCTGTTTTCAAGGTTTACTGTCAAATTTTGAATATCGTCTCGATACATACTGATTCTCACAGTATCTGCATCTGCCCAATATAACTGTTGTGTCACGACACGGAATGTCCAACTGTGTGGTTGAGAAATATTCCCTTCTATAGATGCAATATTATCTATGTTGATCGTCAAAAACTGACCATCATAAACAGACATTGGATCATCCATCACAAAGATCAATTTATTGGCATAACAACTAAGGGTGAAAGGCACGTCTAATCCTGTCGTTTCATTGTAAACTGAAATATTACTATTGATAAACGATTGATTGATCAGCGCACAATCCAGATCCTTGTTGAATGTAAATGATATCTCATCGCCTTCTGTCCATATCTGATCTGCAGGTTGCGGATTACCAAACAGGTTAAGACCATCTCTTGCTATCTTACCTGAGATTACGTTGGATATTGTAGCAGAGAAATTACTACAAACCATCTTTGTACGTACCTCATAATCCCCATCTGGGTATGTGCCTTCTGTAGTAGGGATAGACCAAATGAAGAAATACTTTTCTATCTGACCTTCCGCATAATCTTCATCATTAGCAGCAAGTGAATCAGCAATAATGAAATTGCCTTGCTCCAGTTCTTGTGCCGGTATATCTGTCCAATCACTACCCGACCCGATTCTACGATATTGTGCTGTAGCATCTACTAGGAATGGATTTGTCGGATCATAATCTTGCATTGTAATGACCAGTTTGGTCGTATCATCATTGATCACCCAGTTTTCGATCGGTGACACGATCGTGACGGGACTACAAGGATTAACAAAGTAAGCTGATGCATATACATACTCTCTAGGTCCCTCACCACAAGTCGGCTCGAAGCCAATCTGGATATCCGGATAATCATACTCCGTCGGTCCTCTTTCTATAGTCAGGGTAAGATCTTGGAAATCGCCCACAGCAAATGAATCAACATATTCTGCATTGTTCAGACTTACACCATTGAGTTTGACGATCGCTCCATTAGGATTAGAACTGGACTCTAAGAACAGTTTCAGCTCCCTAGTAGGCTCCGAAGCAATAGGAGATTGATTGTCAGCTCTAATGATAAATGTAGCCGCTTCATCGGCAGGAACATTAAACAGCGAATGCGTCGGTCCTCCAGCTCCAGTAACAATGTCTTTTACAATAACCATCGCAGGATCATCTACAAACACAGACCCATCCTCTGGAGGACAACTACTATGACCACCGAAGTAATCAAAGTATGGTGTCATATTCGGTGCTACTCCCTGTATCACAGCAAAACTAAATGCATCTATATTATCATCATCGAATATGGTATATCCAACTTCTACAGCTTCCTCTATGCTACTAGTAAAGTTATTAGATCTAGTCGCTTGTGTCTCGATGGTTACTCCTACCGTAAATTCTGTACTGGTCACCTCGGTCACCTTTCCAAAAATCACACCTGCACCTAGACCAGCAAATCCACCTGTCTCCAATGTCACATCTCCTCCAATAGATCCAGCAATATCTAGCTCTGTACCGAGGTATATACTTTGATTCATGGTGGTCTCACTTGCAGATACATTTTCTATAGATTCTTCAATAGTTATATTACCACCAGTGGTGATATTCTTCACTTGATCGCCGAACTGAGCAGTATAGTCTATAAGACCAGGATTAGATAATACGGAACCGAGATCTACTAAGTCGAAACCTACGCCTGGGATACTTAGGTCAACATCATTTTGATCTCCTGTGTATGGGAATGACCAGATGTTGAGGTCACCTCCTTGCTGAATATTTCTGATAGCTGCGGATGCTGCGTTATAAATATTAATCAATTGCTGATCCCAGATAATCTCATCTTTGAGTACAAACTCTCCATTGACATCGTCCCCAAAGAATGGCTTGATCTGCGCCTGCCAGTATCCTAACTGAGTTATATGGTTAGCAGATATCAATTCGGATGGTTTTAATGTACATAGTACGTAGTACGGCACTGTTTTGACATCATGATACAGAAGCACTTCCTTCCAGTTACTGATATTACTATTGAGGAAGACCCTTGCATCTTGAGTTGTGAGCTCCTCTCCGTTACGAGAAATCGTCAGCATATCAGCCTCTAATCTCAATGAATCATTTATAAATCCTTGAATAATTTCCTCCACTTGAGAAATCTGATACGACCATGTGGTTGTTGCAGCATTCGGCGATATACCGATCTTCTTTTCCACTATGATTTCATCACACTCCCCTACTCGGAACTCTCTTATTGTTCCAAATTGCGTGACTAATCCTGTACCTACGATGACATCTGCACCTCTTCCGATGTTATCTTCGTCATCACTTGTTGATATAGTCACTGATGTAGTGATCTCATTGCTGAGGACTATAGATTGCTCTTTAGTATATCCCCCATTAATACTTGTATTGAGATCTACACCGATGCTAAATACTTCCGTCTCTAGTTCTGTATAAAGAGATCCATCGAAAGAGTTTTCTACTGTCATCTCAGTCTCGAAATTGATCGTCTGACCTGCTGCGATATAAGACGAACTCTGATCTCCCGGAGGATCTCTAAGTACCATCAATGGATAAGGCACTGCATCATTACCACTGGCAGGATCTACAATTATATCCGTACCCGGTATTGCAATTGATCCTTCTACAAAAGCAGCTCTGATCTTGCGACCCAAGAATATGCCATCATCTGACTTATAATCAAATGTAATAGCAAATGCATGAGGGAATACTGGATTAGGATTACCCGCTGTAAACGTATAGGTAGGGAAGCTCTCGGTTACTTTATCATATCGAACGATCACTGGTCCATCATCTGTAGATGCGGGGTTTGTGATCTCTATCAATCCTTCTTCGACAGAACATTGTGATCCATCGAACACTTCGAATACATTAAGATTGAGCGTATAAGTCTCTTGCTGACTGAGCGCTGCAGTCTGCGTATTACAAATGATATTGTCTAGCCCACTGACTTCTATATTTGCCGCTTTATGGAAGGTAAACTGTCTTTCCGACATCTCCTCGATTTCCATCTTGGTCAATGTCTCAATAGAGTCGATATGTGTATTCAAAAGATTGAGCGACATCGGGAAGTTAGCATAATAGTCTAAAGCTTGCTGATTGGTCGCTGTCGGAACATCAACACCTACGACCTGCATTCTATAATTTTGTGGGATGAGTGGTACTGTCAGATTACCTGTAGAACTAGTCTGGTATACTTCATCAAAACATCCATCGAGTGTCCTAATTCTTACGTCCCACTTTCCTGTAGATATCGGATCATTACATGTATTCTTGACTCTTAGGTCAATATCATAAGTAAGCTCATCATTGAAGTTGATCTCTGTAATGATCGGCAGTGATGTGAAATCTGTAATAATAGTATCTGCATCGGGTTGGAAGTTATATGTAGTTACTACTTGCTCTACATCTAATGACTGATCTATTCTGATCCGTAATTCTTGTAGATTTTCTACGAATGGATCAATGACCAATGAGTAATTTCCTTCTGCATCTGTGTACGCCTCTTGTCCTACTAGTGCCACACCATCTTGTATCAGCGTGATTTTTATTCCCTCTAGCGGACAACTAATATCAGGCTGTGCGACTGTTCCTTTGACAACATAAGCTGTCACATCAAAGAAATCAACTACAGCTTGCGTAGGATCACTCAACGGATTGAACAAGGCAATATTAGTCGTCTGTGGTATGATCACATGGTCAAGAAACTCTCCTATGACTTCGTACTCTGTTATGGAGCCATCTGCACTGTCATAATATACATCATTGAAGAGATACTGACCATTGCTGAGTGTCTGTGTTTTGTAAGTGAATACTTCTCCATCGACAATACCTGTTGCTGTAATATTTACATTCGGTATCGGCACTAAGCCAAGCTGTGTCTTGACAGATCCTTGAAGAACTCCGTTAGAACTATTATACCCTTCCTCACTCGTTCCATAACTTTCGAATGGCACTAGATTATTGACTGACTTGACAGCGTATATGTAAGGCTGTCCTGCATTGCCACTATTGTCATCCCAAGCATCAGCATATACTCCTGGAGCAATAACAGTCATGGTTGCCTTATCTCTATATGTCAAAAACTCCTCATCTCTATAAATATTGAATCCTGCGAGCATATCGAAATTACCATCGAACTCCCATGAAATAGTAGTCTTATCAGGATCGAAGTCAGCTGAAATACCGTCTGTTGCATTGGCCTTGTTTGGTGCAATGAGGAGATTTCCGAGCACTAAAGACCCTTTATTTAAGGGGCCATCTTGTATCGTCCCAACACCCCAAGCATCCTTAGATAGAGCGACACTCCAACCTGCTAACTCATCGATGCTCTCATCACTATTAACAACTTCATCGATCACCTCAAATGTACCATTGACATTCGAAAGTAAAGTTGCTCTACCACCATTCACCGTTCCATTTTGAGTCGTAAACGGAGAACCTACAGCTACGTATATGGCATCGTCGACTGGAGATGCGATTTTCTGTACAGCTACACTGAATCCAAATGTTGAATTGGTTCCATGAGTACCTACGTATTCTAAAGAACTAACTTTAATATTGTTTTCTAACTCTACAACTTTTATTCTTCCAATACTACCACTGTAAGCTCTATCTCCTATGACCAATGTCTCATCGTTATAGTCTATGTTATCCTGTCCGACGAAACCTATATAATCATATCGATCCGTATTAAAAGGTCCATTGGATGCCCAATCTCCATTGGAGTCTTTGACATAACCGACTACTTCCGAGTAATTTGCCGCTATATCATTATAAGACACCGCACTAAATCCAGCATCTATAGCTACGCCATATCCAAATCTTTGCACACCTCCGCTGCTGACCGCTGTGTTTCCAGCTACAGATCCATTAGGCGTCCATAAACCATCGGACTGACGTTTATACCAGTGCACTACTCCAAAAGATGACACTGTAGGATTGCCAATAATAATATCATCATTATCAATATCAACAGACCAACCAAAGTTAGTTACTGTTCCTGATTGCAACACTACAGGTCTATCACTCCATATGTCTCCTTCAAGTTCATAAACATAGACTGCACCATTCGTCTCAAACTTAGGTGCACCTACTACGATAGTATTACCAGATATAGCAACTGCATGACCGAAATCAATATTAAGGTTTGGAAAAGTTTCCAATAATTCTGGTGACGTTATGGTCTGATAAAGACTCCAGCCACCATTCACTCTTCTATAGATTAAGATACTTTCCGTACCGTTAATGGCACCACTAACTGCCCAATCTCCGTCAATATCAGTAGAATAACCATTTCGTCCAATAAGAATATTTCCCTCTAAGACTTCATCTTCATCTCCAGTAATCTGTCTAGCACACCATCCATCTCTTACATCTGTCCACTGAGAATATGTAGTCTGTCCTTCATTGATTCTAGATGCTCGCATCCGATACTGGTACTTATCGTCTGAAAAATCATTGACAACATCAATGAATCGACGCTTACCCGTGCTAAACACCTCAACAACACCCAAAGTGATGTTTTCTAAGTAAAATGAATCCACAAAAGCTTCTGTAGAAAATGCCCAATCGATCTCGACATGATTCTCAAAAGTACCCTGAGAAGCGGTGAAGTCTTGTGGTGTCGGTACGATTGGATAAGTAATGGTCTCTTCACATAATACACTTCCGAAATACGTCACTCCAATTCTTCTATCAAATGCTCTCACCGAATAAGTGTAGACCTGACCTGGCAAGCCAGTAAAATCTTGTGCTGTATAATCTGAAACACCCTCTGTATCTATCGAACTCAAGACTGTATCGATCACTACGCCATCTCTTAAGATCTGGAAGCCATCAACTACAAATTGGTCATATGTGAAATTAATCTCTGCAGATCCTAGTACATTGTTCTGCGCTACATCTAATCCACTGACCTCGGCCAATTGTGGGTAGACGATACTTTCTTGTAAAAATAATTCTTCTATACCAGAGGTATATCTATCTCCATCACGCTCTACATAAGGTAGCACATGATAGGTATGATTTATTCCTGGCAATCCACTGTAGTCATCATATATCGCCACATTTCCAGTCATCAAGGTATCGCCCACTGCAACTGGTAAGTCTCCAAATGCTAATGACTGATCGTCGATCTCTGCGATCAATTGTCCATCTCTATATATCTCGAATCCTTGCGCCGCATCAGGAGCATATTCCCATCTGATAGACACATGATTATCATTGGTCAGTGTACCCGTACAAGCTGGAACAAATCCATTGACCTCTACTGACAGATTTTTAGCTTCTCCTACTCCCTTGTATGTCTTTGTCAAAGAGACAGGAAGCGAGATATTAGGATTATTTATGGCGCTCACCTCGTACTGATATTCGACACCTGGGATACCTGTGCTGTCATACCACATCATCGGACTACCAGCTGGAATAGCTGCCATAAATTCGTTATTTCTTCTGATTCGATAGAAATCATGATTATCCAATGGATGTGACCATTGCACAAGCATCAAGTTCATATCAGCAAATGCCGTTACGGTAAGATTCTCTACTGGCAATATTGCTGGAAAGACTGCAGCGGCTCCTACTTTCGCAGAAAACACTCTGCCCTCTATCTCTGACTTATACGCTCTTACACTATATACATATCCTATCCCTGCAAAGCCACTTCTATCCTTATATGTAAATCCATCTCCTTTTCTGACTTCTTGGATCAGTTGATTTTCTCTAAATACTTGGAATCCATCATAGTACTCGTGCTCTGGTGACCACGTGACTTCTACAAACATACTATCTGCATGAGATATAGCATTGACACCTGCGATCGAGGTTACAACATTAGACGGGTCATATTCTGAGTATTCGAGGAAATCTACCTTATATTCTCTATCACTTGTTATGTCGACATGTTCTTGACCAAAACTAAAAAACTCAGTTTCTGATACTGCAAAATCAGCATTATTACTAAAAATATTAATCTGATATTGTAGTCCAGGTGTATGAGGAATATCATCAAAATAATAACTTCCTGTAGCATCAGTCAAAGTAGATCCTTGATAAACACCTTCAGCAATTCCATTGAATTCAGATTGATTTCGATAGCGGACATTGACACCTTCTAAACCTGCACCTGTTGTAACGTTTGAGATACGACCCTCGATTCGCATATTAGATGGAAGTCTTCCTTCTGCTAATACATACTCTGACTCATTACTATTGAACAATGATGTAATCTTGTACAGTACAGTCGGATCACTAGGTGCATCATAATCATAGTATGCTCTTGCTGTCGGTGGTAGCGTATCTATCGCAACAGTATCTCTGTAAATTATAAATTCTGATTGCTTGGCTGCGTTCCATTCCCAGCATAACTTGATGTGCCCTGGGATATCCTTACTTGCTGTAAAGTTTACTGGTAGTGGTTCATTCGTCCCACCATTGAGCGGCTTGGCATCGATACTCAGTGCCTGAGAATAGTACCTCGAGGAATCTATGTCAAAGTAAGCTCGGAGTGTATACTCATAGTCTGTAGTGACATAGTCGTCTAAAAATAAATTAAATACAGGATTTGATAAAAAGTCATCAAATCTCTCGATTGATCCCGGTAGTGTTGCTATTAGGTCCGAGCTACCACCATTGGTAATGTCTCTACGCAATAATTCATATCCAGAATAATTAAAATAAAGCTGACTAACATTTCCCTGCGTAATACTATTATCCGTCCATGTCAATCCGACTCTTCCGACTTCCTCGGTCTTCTGTAGGTTAGTAGGAGCCACAATCTCTGGACATACTCTTTCAAAGATCGTATCTCTCGTGTATCGATTACCATTTAGATCGAGGTAGGTACTTATTTTGTAAGTATAATTTTGATTAGGAATACCAAGCGCATCCCACACTTGTACTGTCGTCTGAGCATCCGAATTGGTTACTATAAACTGCTTCGTCAGATCACCGATTTCTGTGTACTCTTCATCTGGTGCTCCTTGCTCTTTGCGCGAAACATTGACTCCGGTAAAGACAGCCGCTTCGTAGAATTCTCCAAATGTGTTCATTATATCCAAATCCACCACAATTGCTCGATCAGTAGGAGGAAATGCAAATGGGTCAGTAGTGACGACACCTGGTTTCCATAAAGGCAATGCTGTAAACGTATCTATCGCTGAACTCGCAGATTCGTAGGTCGCACCATTTATCTTTTTATAAGTACGAATGGTAAAATATGCTTCTTCCTCTGGAGGAGCGATGAAGGCATAATCTCGATTATCATTAGGTCCGACCTCTCCTATCAAGATATTGTTTCTAAATACTCTAAACCCATCAAAATTTTCTGACAAGAAAGGTATGTTGCTCCAATTAAAAATAACTTTTGGATCTACAAGCTCTCCCGTATTATTCTGAGTCTGACTATCAAATGTCACTTCAAAAGATGTAACTGGAGACAACTCAGGATATGTCGCAGACACCTCGCGGATCTCAGAATTGATATCGACTCCTGATGCATATGTAAATGCCTCCAGTGCGTACACATAACTAAACCCAGGTACACCCGTACGGTCCACAAAAGAATCAAGCTTCCCCGCTGTATCATTGCCTTCAAAAATCAACTCACCATTTCTCTTCAGCGTAAAGCTTGTGACTATACCTGCATCATATGTATAATCCCAATCTATCACTACGAGATCTTGTGGCTCACGCTCATCGGCTGTCAGCGTATCCAATAGTGTCACTGGTGTGACTATGATATCTTGATTATCTGTAAATAGTAAATCTGTTTTCTCTGGGAATGCACTATTCAACTCAAATGAAATAATCTCTGGAGCAAAGTCACTTCCATCTCGGGTAGCAGTCACATTGAAATTACTAGATAATTTGTACACAACATCTGGAATCGAAAATTTGCCTTCTATATCTGACTGTGTTATAAAAATATCAAATGACTCCACTTGACCTTGTACGATACTATCTCTAGAAAGGGTAACTGTAGCCCCAGGAACGGGAAAACCACCTTCTTCTGTAACTAATCTACCCGCTACTAAACCATTTGGTTCTGTATATCCGTTATCTGTTACCGTGAGTTTTTCATCTCCATCACGTAAGTATGTCAATGAATACTCAGAAGTAACCCCATAGATCGGTGACATATCATTGTAGAATGTCTCATTGGCACTGATGGATTGTATTTGGATACCATTTCGCTTGATGATGATTGCATCCGCATACATAGATATATCATTCCAAGTCATTGAAACCATGTCGCCCGTACCGCCATCACTGGCTGCAAAATTGACATCAGTAGTCGTTCCTGATCCGCATACTTGTGCATAACTCATAGCGAGTGACACACTTCTGGTTTCTATACAATAGTTATATGATGAAGCTTCCTCTATCGAAGTAGTATCATTATCCATATTATGATAATCTACATACGCTACAATGAGGCTGTCTTCTGTATATCCTTCTGAGAGAGAAGCGACTTGCATGCCATCTCTAAAGATTCTGAATTCTTCTGATAATTGAGAATGATTTCTAAATACCAGCTGAATACTATCTGCAGCTTCCGCTTGTGAGATAGAAATTATTTCTGGTTGTTGGAATGGCAGTGTACTACCTGTCTTGACTTCGTTACAAAGGGTCTCATTACTTAATCTATTGTAGACACGAAGGACATACATACGTGTATGATCATCTCCTACAATATCTCTAAATGTACCCGTTATCACATCAGGAGTAAGTGCCGCAGTCGTATATTCTTCTTCGAATAAGATTGTATTAGGTGTAGTAATTAATCTTACGATAATCCCAGTGTCTTGGGGGACGCAGGCTTTTTTATCTATTGACCAATTGAGATCAATGTAGGCATCTGTCTCATCTACCGATGCATCAAAATAATTAGCACAAGTGACTGATAAATTAAAAGATCCAGACGCTCCATCTTTGCCATCGACTATAATGTAATACGTCCCTGGTTGTAGGCCGTAGCTGATCATATCATCTGAAGAATCAACTTGTCTTGAACTGATTAAAAGATTATTTTCAATACACGTAGAATCAAGTAAGAACAAATCCAAATCAGACGACAATCCGCTTAATGTTGCGTTGATAGTTACTGGATCAGTTATAGTGAGCTCGTATACTTGCTCTGTAGCAGTATATCCAGTAAATTCATCATAGTTATCGATGAAATTAGAACCATTTGTTGTCATTCCACTTACTTCATCATCACAAGCTATCGGTTGTGCAAAACTACACTTGTTGTCATACATCTGAACATCGAGAACTAGACTATCATTTCCTGCAGTAAATTCGAAGTACTCTTTTTCGTCAATGAGCACATAAAAGTCACCCGCTGGTAATGCTACTCGTATAAATTCGTCTTGTAGTCCCAACTCAAGACTTGAAGCAAGACAATTATCCAAATCACAATCATCACCAAATACCCACATATCAACATCGGCTTGGATATTTTGAAGTGTCAAATCCACTACTTGAGGCTCTGTCAATGAAATATGAAATACGATCTCTTCTCCTTCATATAATATCTCCGTATCGCAATAGCCATAATCTGTTTTGAATCCACCTAGCTCTCTCGGCTCGAAACATAGGTTGTTTTCTCCTTCGTAGCCATTACAAAATACATATCTTGTGCTATCAGGATAGTTCGTCGGATTGGAATAGTTGGTATAACACGTATTGGTCGTCGGAATATAAGGCACAATTATCGTATCATAAAAAACTGGAGAACACATGTCTTCAATGGCTACTTTGTAAGTTCCAAAATCATCCTCTGTCATACTTTCTATGCTATAAAGAGGCTCATTTGCACCTTCTATTACTTGATCATCCAATAACCACTGAAATAGCAATTGCGATGTATCCCCGGTTTCTATTCCTAAATCTATTTCTAACGATTGGCCGATTGATAAGCCAAGGCCAGAAGTTCCACCAAGTGTATATTCTAACTCAGGTTTAGTGATCGGACTACAATTTAAGAAATTGGACTTATCCCCAGTAAAGTCGAAATTGACGTACTTTGCATCAGTAGAGACAGGAACAGAAGAGTCTAAATTTTTGAAATTTGGTATACTTCCTGTATTGATCGATCCCGCATTATTTTCAAGCGCTTTTCCTTGGTTAAATTTCAGATAATGTTGTAATAAATGAAATGAATTCGAATTATCTAACTCATTATCTCTTTCATTCTGTATTCGAGAATCACTTATATACCCACTCCAGATTCGAAGTTCGTCCATTTGTCCTCGAAAATTGTTCTTTAAAGATTTGACACCTACTTCATCTGTAATGACACTAGAGCCAACATGCCAATTATCCTGCCCCGTCCAAAATTGAGAGTTTGTTGCGATTTGCCCCTGCAAAACACCATCTAAAAACAAATGCATACCCACTGCATTTGACACAGATCTCAAGGCTACATGATACCAAGTATTTGCTTGTACAGGAGCTAGAGATTTAATGTTTACGAAAGTATTAGAACTTGTCAAATAGTTACTATGCACTAAATATCCATCATCGTCCGTATATAACTGAATACCTTGTGCAACTTTAGGTGCATCAGAACTGGTAGCGACAATTATGTTTTGATTACTGACACTATCATCAAATTTTATCCAAACTTCAACTGTATAGCTAGTTTGGTAAAAACTGGACGGGATGACAAGATGGTCATTGATTCCATCGAAGTGAAGAACTTCTCCAGTTCCTTTTATGAAGACTTCGGTTACATCGCCGAATGTATTACAGCTGTTAAATTGACCAACTTCTAATTGATATGAACCCTCGTCAGCCAATGTGGTGTTTGTTTGATAGGTAGAATTTGTAGCACCATCAATGGCTAGTCCATCTTTATACCATTGGTAAGTTTCAGTGCCATCGGGATTATTAACAGTTGCCGCAAGTGTAAGCTGATTACCAACAGTTACCTTTTGATCAACTGGCATATTGATTATCACATCATTATCATATCTATCACATCCTAACCAATTAGACTGACTACCGATGAGGTCAAAATTGTGCAACGTAGCGACTGATCCAGAGTATGGATCAGCGACTACATTTAACAATATCGGAGTTATATTATCCGATTCGGCAATCCCTTCATTGAATTGATAGTAATCTACAAGGTTAGGACTCGCCGATACTGTCGGTTGTGCTACTATTGTAGCTACGTTGCTATTCCATACTCTAACTTCATCTATTTCTCCTTTGAATGCATCGTACGTTGCAATTGATTTCCCTATGTACCATAATGGCAACACAGCTGAATTCCCAGGACTATAAGTTTTCAGAATTGTAATATCATTAACCTCAATCCAAAGGTTTGTCATGTCATAGTGGATTTCTACATTGTACCAAGTATGTGCATTGATCTTCAATGGATGAGTTGAAAATCTCATCTCCTTTAAAGTTGGGTGCCACATATTATGTTGGAGATATCCATCTTCATTGACAACCAGCTGTCCAGTTATCAAGCTTTCGTCGAGATCAGTATTGACAATTATGCTTTGATTTACTGGATCTTCATCAAATCGGATTCTGGCCTCTACTGTATATCCATTGTTACCCGTATTATCAGAAAAAGAAACGTAATCATCAATACCATCGAAGTGCAGCACCTTGCCTTGATTAGCAATAGTGACTAATGCACCTCTCGTAGGAAATGACTGCCCACAAGCTGTAACAATTAATTGATAAACCCCTAGATCAGCAGTGCTCACGTTTGAAATACTAAGATCTAGTGAAGTAGCTCCGGGAATATCAATCCCATCTTTTTGCCATTGATAAGAATGATATGTATTGTTACAATTGTTGATATCTGCAGAAAGGTCGATTGTCGCTCCAAAATTTGGCATTTGAAAATCCTGAGGCTCAGCTGCGAACGTGACAAAACATGGATCTGTAATAAATGCTGGAACACCAGTCCTCACACCATTATTACCTCCTATATCATCGGTTAACTCGAGCAGAAGATTATTACTGTAATCACTGTACTGCGCCACTAAATTTGGTGTTTCGACTTCATGAATTGTATTATAATTTTCGGATATTTCAAAGCCTTCTAGCGTCCTGTCCCAAAATTTAATGTTTGCAAGTTTACCGGAAAAACCAGTTGCTCCAATAACTACTTTCTCATCAGTTTGAGGAAGATTGAAGAAATTCCCAAAAAGATTAGAACTCACTTCTACACCGTCGTAATAAGTTTTCAGGGTCAATTGACCAGCAAATACTTTGGCCGTATGACTTATGTGAATCCATTTATTGGTCGGCATATTATGAGATCTCACAAAATATTGGTTATTATTTGCGTCTCTCACCCCAAAATCAATATAATTTGCATTGTGATAAGTATAGAAAGTAAGCGCTGGTGACCCTGTTCCATCTAGCTTTCCTTTCACAAAATTAACTTGATCTAAACTATTACTAAAATTTGTATTACACCAGTACTGAATCGTTAATTCTCGATCAAAATCAAAGTTTGCTTCGTTATTCAAGGTAATAAAATCTTGAGGTCCATAGAGCTCGATTGCATTCCTGTTGACAGCTGAATCATCAAATGAAGAAGGAGCATCACTCGACCAATTCGAAACTGTGCCACTCAAATCAAAATTTTCAAGAGATCCTGGTTCGTCAGATAACTTACCGTAGTTATTACAGAATTGATCAGATGTACTATTATTAGCTCCTACAATTCCCTGATTCATTTTATAATACCCAATCAGCGTTGACTCATCACCTGATATCTCACAATTCCTCCATTCATCCAAAAGAGCTGCAGATCTGTATTCTTTCCACACTCTCACTTCCTTCATCTTTCCCTTGAAGTATGGATCTGCGAATATTGACTTGCCTAGATAATTTTTCGTTGTTCCGACTATGTTGCTTATAGGAGGCCAGCCCGTAGTGCCATACTCTTGCGACACACCTGTAGAAGCGGGGGTCAGTATTATACTTGCTTCTCCCGATGCGGGTAGACGACAAGCTACATGCGTCCAACCTGTTGGGAAAATCCCGCCATCTAGTTTGTACTTGACACCTCCACCTGTACGGTATTCGAATCTACACTGGCTATTATCTCCAGACTTGACCGTAAATATTATATAATCATTTTGACTATCACCAAAATCAAAAACTCGAGCCCAAGAATTGGAACCATCATTGAGCACCCATGCTTCAAAAGTGAAGTCACCTTGAAAGTTGGAAACTGTTCCAAAATTATTATCTCCTCCAAGGTCGATATAATCATTAACACCGTCGAATGCTAATGACTTACCAGTTGTTTGGCCATTAGTACTATTAATAATGCAGAATAAGGAAGCTAAAACAAGAAGTCTTGTAATTGTTCTTACAGTTAAATTTGATAAAACTTTCATTTTGTTAGTTGTTTGGTAAAAGGGGAAAAGTTGTATTACTATGATTTTCAGTCTAGTGAGAAATTCTTAGTCGAATCTCAGCTTTATTAGATTTTTCAATACTTGTTTTTGTGATCTAGCGACTGGCAGTTGAACACCGCCATCTAGTTGGACTGTTGTGAAAGATGGATCTACAAGTCTCATGCAATCAATATTAATTGCGTGAGACTTATGAATTCTTACAAAGTTAGGATGACTTAGCTTTCCTAAAATAAAACTCATAGTGCGAGCACAAAGAACTTTATCATTGTTGAAATAAATTGTAGTGTAATTACTATCAGCAACGAGGTGAGTTATCTCACTTTTTTTGATAATAATATGGCCATTTTGGGTGGTTATGCAGAATTTATTTTTGGAAGGTTTTAGGACTTCCATTCTGGATTCATCCGTCCTAACTTTAGGTGCGATTATTTTCATACTACTGGTCTTTTGGCTAAACTTACAAATTGGGGTTATGCAAGAATAATTTTATACTTTTCGCTATTAAACAAGCTTTATCATATTCATTGGTCGATATTGATTTAAAAAGGTCAACATCATTCCAATTTTATTTTATTAAAGCATTTAAATTAGGCTACTTTTTTGAAATTCTTCATTTCGAATAGCTGTAATCCATATGCCTACCTCATAAAACTTATTTGCAATTTAGAGCACCTTCATATACTAGACTTTAACTAATTGGAAAAGAAGTTGTAAAAATTGGAAAAGACAATAATTATCAGAGAAACAGCGTATAAAAAGGGTTTATCTTTTATGATAAACTAAATAAGTTGAAGAAAAACTTTTCTGAGTCCGTGTAATTTATGCTTCAATTAGAGCCAATTACTCCTTTAATTTCACCACTTTTACTATAATTATCCACCACAACACACCAAATCTTCATGAGATCTTCAATCTTATTGATCCTGTATCTTTGTACAATCTCTTATTACAGTATTGGACAATCCAACCTTTTGAATTTAGGCGTTGAAAAATTTGGTTTATCAATCGAGGAGCCCTTCCATACCGCATTTAACTTGCATCAAGATTCTATAGGAAGATTAGTTGCATATACCAATGAAAACCGAAATGAAACACTTACCTATGATGGAAAGAAGTTTATAAAAAAAAACATCCTTGAAACATCTGAATCCATGCTCCTAGAAATCGATAATGGAGGATATTGGAAATTAACAAACGCGTTCGTTGCAACTTATGTAAAAGGAGATTACTTAACTTCTATAGATGTGCGTGATTACTTAGAAAGAAATATTTGCAAAATATACATTAATAAAGGATTTCATTATTTACTTGCCAATGACGGTTACATCAAATTCAAAATGATTGAAAATGTCATAAATATCATCGAACATCATAAATATCCAGTTACTAGAATTGAGAACGCATATTTCATTGAGGATACTATTTTCATAAATAGGAGAACATCTGTCGCATATATTCTACAAAGTGAACCAGATAAAATCAATTATACATCTGATTCGATAATTACACAGGGTGGTCACCTTTCTCTCAATAATGGAAGAATTTTAATTAATACTAAATCAGGACTAAAAGTCATAAAAACTGGAACTCCTATTTATAAATATCTAAAAGAACATGGCAGCTATTTAATGTCCCCGTATATAGATTCTAAAGGGAGACTATGGTGCAATCTGCGATCAGAAAAACAAAAAGGGTTATTCGTTTTCGTACCTGGCAACCCAAAACATATAGAAATTGATATTGGAATTGAAAAAACAAATATTCTTAACTTCTATGAAGATAACCTTGGTGACATGTGGATCAGAACTTCAACTCAAGGCATAGTTCATCTTTTTGATCAATCAATACGATTAATTGACAAATCAAGTGGTACAAGAACAGATAATATATCGGCCATTTATCAAGATAATGATACTAAAAACATATACGTTTCGATGAATTATTTAGGTCTCGACATCCTTGATAGTTTAGGTAATAAGAAGATAAAAAACATCCGAGGTATCGAAAACCAAAAATCAATTTTGGTAGATCAACAAAAAAGGATGTGGATTATTGCTGGTGGTGTTTTACGCTTGGAAAAGGATAAAATAATAAAGCATTACACAAAAAAAGATGGATTCCATAGTAGCTCAGTAACTTCTATTTTCGAAGATAGTAACGGAGATATATGGGCTGGAACCAGACAAGTATTGCATAAATATGTAGATGATAAATTTATTAAATTTCAAATTCCAATACTCGATGTATATGATAGAATATACGGGATTGCTGAACTAGAAAATCAAAATCTACTAATTGCCGTTGACAATGGAATGTACTTCATATTTGATGGTGAGAAATTTGATCAATTGCAAGCCCAAAAGATGATTCCAAATTCACTTTTCACCGATTTAGATGGTACGATTTGGCTCGCAACTGAAGAAAGTGGATTATTCTTTTTTGAAGAAAATGAATTCAAACCAGTACCCATAAATAATCACCTACAGATTCCAATTAGAAATTTACAGGATAGTAATGAAGGCATGTTATTCGGTTTGTGTGCAAATAACAAGGTATTCTATGCCCAAAAAACGTTGTTGAAAAATAACGACGATTCAAAATTGATAAAATGGCTAACAATAGATAATGGTCTACCTCTCATGGACAGCGAAAGAAGAAGACAACCTTCTACTGCACTACTATCAACAGGCGAGGTAGTCTTTCCTAATACATATGGTGGAATTGTTATTAATCCAAAAAAAATCCTTGAAGACAAAGCATCGTTTCAAACAATTATCAACTATAATGGAGAGATTATTAATCAGCAAAACATTACACTACCATATGGTTACAATGATATTTCACTTGAGATATGTAATGTCTATCTCAATCCTCAAGCTAGTTATCTAAATCAATATAAGATTGATAACTATCCATGGATCGATTTCTCAGATAATAATCTAGAATTGAGAGATCTTAGCAAAGGAAACAAGAAAGTTTCAATACGAGCTAAGCATATTAATGGCGAATGGCTTACTCCAGTCCATTTCTACTTAGACGTACCAGCTTTATTTTATGAACAGTTGTGGTTCATATTAGGGCTACCAATATTAATTGGACTACTAATTTATCTTATTATTATAAATAGAACACAATCAATCAAAAGGCAAAATCAAAAACTAGAACATCGTGTAAATGTACAGACACATGAATTAATAGAAGAGAAAAAACAATTATCTCAATCACTTTCTAAGCAAAAAGAACTGACTCATGAACTGAATCTTTCACAAGCATCTAAAAACAGAATGTACGCACAGATTTCTCACGAATTCAAATCACCATTACAAGCAATACAGAGCCACTTATCCAAAAAAAATGTACACATTACCGAAGATGACAAACTTCGAATTAGAGGAAATATTGACAACCTACTTGACATTTCAACTGAAATCATGGAGCTTAGTAAAGCCGAGTCTGGCAATCTAAAAATGAACTCCAACTGGTACAATATCAATGGAGTTATATCAGAACAAATAGAATTAAAATCACAATTAGCAAAAGAAAAAAACATTTCTATAATACACCGTGCAAAAAATGATAATCAGTATATAGAATTTGACATATCTCTTATCCAAAAAGTAATAAACAATCTGCTTTCTAATGCAATAAAGTTCTCACCTGTAAATGGACAAATCATAATAAATTCGATAGTTAACGGAAATAATCAGCTTATAGAAATAAAAGATCAAGGCAAAGGAATACCTGATTCCGAAATTAAAGATATAATTCTAGCCTATTATCAAGCTTCAAACAATACAGAAGAAGGTACTGGAATTGGTCTCAGTTTAGTGAAGGAAATACTAAAGTTACACCAAACGAAATTACTTATAACAAGCAAATTAGAATATGGAAGCACATTCGGTTTCAAACTAAAAAGACCCACAATAACCCAATCCGAAATTATTGCGAATAATATCAATGTTATAGATTTAGACAAGCAATTAAAAAAAATAATCGATCCAAATAAACAAGTTATTCTCGCAGTGGATGACAGTAAAGATGTTCTCCATTTTGTAAGAGAATCTTTAACTCCCAAATACTATGTAGTAACATCAGAGAATGGAGAAGAAGCAATAGAAGCTCTCACTAAATTTACTCCATCAGCAATTATTTCAGATTTCAACATGCCACTAATGAATGGAGTATCACTTCTTAAAAAAATTAGAGTTATTCCTCAATTTCAAGCACTTCCTTTTTTGTTTTTGACAGGAAGCTCTTCAGAAGAAACAGAATTATTATCCATCAAAGCTGGAGCAGATATTTTCTTACAAAAACCAACAAAGAAGAATATACTAATATCTAAATTAGCTCAATTACTTAAGAGACAAGAAGACATATCCGCGCAAATAAAATCATCCTTTGCACATGATCTATTACCAAAAAATATTCTTAATGATGATCTAGAACTCATGAAACAACTAGAAATCATATTTCTTGAAAACATCGACAATGGAAAATTGAAATCTCATGAAATTGCGACAATTATTGGCGTAGGGGAAAAAACTCTTCGAAACAGGATCAAAAGTATCTCAGGAAGGACAATTAAAGAATATTTCAAAAACTTCAGATTAGAGAAAGCTAAATTATTGATTGATGAAGGATATGGCACTATGGGTGAGGTGGCATCCGCGACAGGATTCTCTAGTTTGAGTTATTTTTCTAAGAGTTATAAATTATATTTTAAAGACAAGGATAAGCCTTCTAAAAAATAAAAAGCACACTAGAATCTTTTAGAGTAAGCAAAAAGACTTAAGTGAATACACTGGCAATAATAACAATAAATAAAACACACGATTTTTTTACACATTGACATAGAAATAACTCTTATCAATTTGCAATTGCGCACTATCAAAGTAGTAACATAATGACTTATAACACTTTATTATGATAAAGTAAGTCAAGAGTTGGTATTATGCGATTTTTTGTTCTTTTTTGTTGTAGTTAATTTTTCCCCAATATCAAAAAACAAAAATGACTGACCAGGAAGTCTTTTCTTCGATTATAGAAGGTGGACAATCATTAGAAAATGCTACTCAATATATACTACAATCTAATGTAGGTCTAATGCATACTATCAAGTCTAAACTCAATTTATCTACGGTAGATATAAAAGATAAATATGCAGACTCAATTTCAAATCTTATATGGAACATCCAAACTGGTAAATTTAAGGCTGATTCAAAGATTAGCACCTACCTATATAAAATATTATACAACAAATCAATTGACCATCTCAGACATATCTCGACTAATAAGAACAGAGCGACTGTAGATATTGAATCGCATCAACATATAAACACTTTAGATGATGAGCATACTACGTTTCAAAGAATGGCATTTGATGAAGTTAAAACCGAAATTTTGAATTTAGGAGCAAGGTGTCAAGGCGTGATAATGGATTGGGCTTATTATGGTTACTCTATGAAAGAAATTGCAGAAAGGAATAACATTGAAAATGCTGATAAAGCAAAAAAAATGAAATACACCTGTTTGCAAAAACTTCGACTATTGCTTAAATCTAAAAAAATACATTACTAGTGGACGAGAACGATAAAAATTTTGAAGCATATTTTCAAGGTAAGATGTCTGCAAAACAGTCATTAGACTTTCAGACCGCGATGGAAGCAAATCCACAATTAAAATCTGATTATGACCTTTATGTTTCTATAAAAAGAGCAACCGCAGAAATAAAAAGAGATGAGATAAGATCTCAATTAAAAAGTCTCGGCCTAGATGAGGAAAAAGAAATAAACCGAACTTCTTCTTCTCCCAAAAATAAGACATCAAAGATTTTCACATTAATCAAAACAGGAATATCGATTGCTGCACTATTTATGATAGGATTTTGGGGTTATAATGCCGCTCAATCATCTGGCAATGAAGAATTATTCGCTCAAAACTTCGATGTATATACAGTAAAATCTTCTAGAGGGGAAAATGAAAACAATCAATACGCAGCATATAAAAAAGGTAATTATAATGCTTTCACAGTGCTTGCAGATGGAGAGGACCATAGTCCAGAGTTAGAACTAATGCTTGCCAATTCCTATTTGGTTATGGGAAAAGTAGAGTTCGCAATTTCCTCTTTAAATAAAATATCAGATGATAGTTCTTTTAGAGATCAAAAATATTGGTATCTCGGACTTGCAAATTTAAAAATCAACAATTTTAAGGAGACAAAAAAACACTTACTCCATTTACAATCACTCAGTAATTACAAAAAACAAGAAGCAACAAAAATTCTATCAAAACTTAATTAATAGCCTTTTGAAAACCAGAAAACCCTTTTTTTATTTAGTATTAATCCTTTCATTTTGTTCAACTAAGATTGTATTCTCACAAAATGAAGGCCTAGAATTATTTGATCAGGCTGAACAACTAGCGAATGACCGTCAATATGAACTCAGCATTCAAAAATATGAGAGGGCAATTCCATTTTTTAGAAAGACAAAAAACTGGCCGAAATACTATCAATCACTTTATGGAATTACATATAACTATATAGATAGTTATCAGTTCGAAAAAGCAGAAGATGAGATTACTGCAGCTATTTTACACTATGAGGAAAATTATCAAGATACGTTCATAATACAACAACCAAAGCTATATCATGCGGCAGGTCAAGCGTATTATAAATTACACCAATACGATAAAGCTAGAACGAATAATCGTCTGGCTATGCAGCATTATCAAAAGATCAAGGATCAAAACGAAAGATTGAAATATACGAGTTTCATGTACAATAACATTGGCTCTGCATTTAAAGAAGAACGATTGATGGATAGTGCTCTTCACTACTTTCAAATAGCTCTTCCCCTAAAAAAACAAGTCCTTGGTCCATCTAATAAAAGTACACTAACAACTATAAGATCTATATCAAGAATTTACCAAGACTGGGGACAACTGGACAAAGCAATCGAAACGCAAACCATTGCGCTTAATGGAGCCCTAAAAGAAGAAAATAAAAATGCCGAAGCACAAGCATACAATGGACTTTCGCAAATGTATCAACGTAAAAAAGACTTCGAAACATCTAAAAAATATATCTCTAAAGCAATGGAGATATATAAAAAGATGGTTCCTCAATATGAATTAGATTTAGCACATAGTTATCACCAAATGGGGAACGCTCTTGAAACAGAAAAAGCCCATCAAGAATCAATTCAATGGTATACAACAGCAAAAAAGCTCTATCGAAAAGTACATAATGGAAAGTATAGTTACCAGGAAGGAAATTCTACAATGAACATAGGTAAAGCTTACAATTACCTCGCAGAACAATTAGAGGCATCATCTCCAAAGTACGATGCTGGCCATCCTGAGGTACGTGCTCTTCGCGCAAAATCGATAGAATTCTACGAAGAAAATGAAAGAATATTTACTGCATCAGTATCAAAAGATCATGCCCGATGGATAGAATTATGGTTGAGTAAAGGTGTCTGTCTTATAGAAAACAGAGATACCACTGAAGCAAGACTTCTATTTAAAAAAGCATATGATCGAGCTTACAAACTTGCACCCGAAAAAAGCTATGACCGATCTCTTTCTTGCTTAAATCTTGCAAGAGCTACTGTCCATCCAGATAGCGCAATGGCATTATATCAGCAAGGACTCTGGGAATTATCCAATGATTGGGAATATGATTCTTATGATGATAATCCTACTGCAAAACAATCATTCTACGAGGATTGGTCCGTAGAGATTATGCTAATGAAAGCACATAGGTTATCAGATTTATTCCAAAAATACAATAAAGAAGAATATCTAAAAGATGGAATTACCACAATGGTGGCAGCTGATGGATTGTTACAAGAATCTAGAGCATCATTCTTAACAACTTCAGCAAAAATATTCTTAGGTAAGCGTGGCCATGACATCTATGCAAAAGGTGTAGACCTATGTCACACTTTAATTAATCAAGAAGCACAGGCATTTGAATTTATTGAGAAAAACAAAGGTCTTGTATTATTAGAAGCGCTTCATTATGGTGAAAATGTACGTAATCTTATGGTACCTGACAGCACATCTAGTGGCCTACATAGAATTAATGATCAAATAGATGAATTAAAAACACAACAAAATCAACTCAAAGAAAGTGAACGCTTATCAGAAATAAGTGCTAAAATTTTTGACCTAGAGAAAAAAAGGAATTTATTAAAAAAGAGAATTACTGATGAATACCCAATTGCACAACGAATATCAAATGATGGGCTAATTCTGGATCTTCAAAATGCGCAGCAGCAATTAAAAATTAATGAAGTTATCTATGAATATTTAGAAACCGTAAATCACCTATACATCCTCAAGATTGAAAAATATAAAAGTAAATTATATAAAATCGAAAATTCAGAATATCAACAAGATCTTGATTCCCTTCTCTACTTAATAAATGACGAGCAAATCGCTAAAAACAAAAGTAACGCTCCTAAAATATGGAATCAATACCAAAATCATGCGTATCAGTTATTCAACAAATTATTACCTGACTACCAACAAGAGAATCTTCTTATCATTCCAGATGGTCAATTAAATTATCTTCCTTTTGAATTACTGTTAACCGATGATGAATCAATAGATCAAATAAACTATAGCTTACTCCCCTATTTACTGAAACTTGGAAATATCAAGTATGCCTTCTCCTCTTCATTACATTTTGCAGATATAGATATACCAAGACAAAATCAAAATCAGTTGCTTGCTGTAGCACCTACTTATCCTAGTTCGCCTAATGGTCTGCTTGCAACAAGGGATGGATTTTCAGCTTTGAAATACATCGAAGGAGAAGCAAGTTCGATTAGTGAAATAATGGAGGGTGAAAAATTAATCGGTAATGATGCAACCGTCGACAAGTTTAAATCAAGAGCAGCCGATTTCGAAGTATTGCATCTAGCTATGCATGCTTACACGCACGATGAAGATCCAATGTTATCAGGAATGATATTTTCAGAAACGGAAGATGGAGAAGATCATGTACTCCATGCATATGAGTTATATAATATGAATATCCCAAGTAAGATGGTTGTGCTTAGTGCATGTAACACTGGACTAGGACAACACAAACAAGGGGAAGGTGTCATGTCACTTGGTAGAGCATTTCGTCATGCGGGGACTAAAAATATTATTATGAGTTTATGGCAGGCAGATGATGAAACAACTAGTGAGATCATGACATCGTTCTATACGAATATAAAAGATGGTGTTCCAAAAGCTGAAGCACTCAGAAACGCCAAACTATCTTATCTAGAAAATGGAGCTAACGTCTTTCCTCATTTTTGGGGATCATTTGTTTTATTAGGAGATAATAAACCACTAGGACTTATAGATCATTCTCCAATATTATGGATTCTACTGATCGGTCTAGCGCTTCTAATTGCTGGTTTCTTCATTAAGAAAAAATAGCCTTAGAGAAAATTCTACTATTGATTAATTCTGTAATTATTGACGTCGAATCTGATTCTTCATCTCGAATGCTTGACAACTCTAATAAGAGGCGTAACTAAACTTGTAAATACCCCCCGAGCAGGTCTTCTAAATTTTCATGGTCTTGCAGTTGATCATACCTTATATCACAAGAAAACAATTCTGTCTTCTGTTGTTCCGACAACTTAAGTTTGAACACAAGCTCTTTGTAATCGTCATCCAAAAGCCCTTTAGGATTCACAATTGGCAAGGAATTAGATACAATTTCTGCAGTTGCACTGGCTTTAATTTCGTTCAGTACATAGATGATTTCGGGAGCAAATACACCAAGGGAGGCTTCATAAAACTCTACAAAACCACCATTTGTTACTTTTTTGTTTAGCTGCACCATTACATAAACCATCTTTTCAGGTACTTCCAAACCTTGGACTGCCTGATACCATTGCGACCAATTCCCTATATCAAAATTAGCAGACTCTAACTGTTGATTGGCTGAGTTATATAATCGACTGATTATAGCTCTGTTTGATAATTTTTCCATTTGTTATTATTGGCTTTTAGTAGTAATCAAAAATAATCCTTTTAGGGCAATTCTTTTCAAACCAGAATAACAAAGGTATTCTTCGGATTCGTAGCTCAACTCTATTTTACTACTTATTTTTTTTTTATAAATCCCTCCGACGCTCCTCAATAATCTTAAAGTTACTTTTCAGTCTTGTATTTCGGCACGAAATAATTTAAATAAAAGATCATCGCCGCGTAAGTAAATATTAAAGTAGGAACACTAGAGTTGAATCCTAGATTAAGATCAGGAATACCTAATAAATCTCTAAACGAGGTTGTAGCAATGCTCAACATAAAAACAATACCAAAAACAAAAAGTCCTATAATAGCACCTTTATTCTTCGTGGTACGGATAACTCCATTTTTAGCATCTTCTCTAAAAAAATACCACAAAGCTCCAACACAAAAAATAGCCTCAATACCAATAGCAAGGTAAACATTCGTAGCATACAGCCCAAGTGCAACATCCGCAGTATCCGCTCCAAAAATGTGATGCGCATGTCCAGAGAAAAAATCTAAAACAAAATGTCCCGCTACCAATGCTGAACCAACCAACCCAATCTTGGTGCTTTTAAAGACTACTTTTCCAATAATAAATATAATAACCCACCAAAATATCTGCGGAAGTAGATCGTGACTGTAAAGCATGTCAACTGTCATATTACTCAAGGTTGTATCAAAGACATCACTTGGTCCTGTCTGTTCGAGACCTAAATAATGTAAAAAGAACCACATTAAATCCTGTAGTTGAGAAGCTAACAAAAAGAACAATAGTGTTCCTTTCGGAAATTTTTGATTTGCTATTAAAGCAGTAGAAAAGTGTCCAGCTAACATAATTATATATTTTTCGTATTTTTACTTTACAATTTAAAGCAAAGATACAAATAACTTTAAAAAGTAAAGTAATAATCTGAAACATATGATAAAACACTTCCGATCATCTTGTATTATAGCATCTGCCTTAGATCTAATTGGAGACAAATGGTCACTTCTCATTATCAGAGATATGCTTTTACACAAAAAGACAACCTATAAAGAGTTTGCTTCTTCTGGTGAAGGAATAGCTACCAATCTTCTTTCTACAAGATTAAAATTACTGCACTCTCTTGATATCATTACAAAAAGAAAACTGCCAACGAATAAAAAGGAGAACATTTATCTACTTACAAATAAAGGAATAGACCTAGCTCCATTAATTATGGAAGTAGTATTATGGAGCGATAAATATGTGAGGCCATATAATTCGGGAATGAATCAATACGAAGCAACCAGCTCAGATAAATCTTTGGTTATTGAAAACGTTAAACAAGAATACAGGAAATTGGCCATTCAGATTTTAGAAATCTAATTCCCAAGACGCCACTTTGCCAACTTACCAAGTGCCAGCAGGTGAAAACAAAAAATCTGTATGTGTATCAACTTCATATAAATACTGATGACCTTTGGTTTCCTTATTACAAAATGGTTCTAACAGTTTCAACATATTGATATAACCATCTAATGTCAGAGCACAAAAAAATGTTTTACCATCCTGCGTGAATATCCCTTCATCGGTTTCATATATCCCAAGAACCAAATTACAATTCCTACCTTCGATAAAATCAACTTTCGAAAGGTCTAATTTCTGTTTCTTTTTTACGATCGAATCTTCAATTAGTTCTCTAAACATAATCGCTTGAGCTTTATCAAAGTTGTACAACCTCACGACATTTTCTCCAAATTTGTTTACGTCTGGTATATAGTCTAGTTCCATTACTATAGTGTTAGGTTTAGTATTCCATCTCTTTACTTTATAGATGGACAAAAAATGAAATGATTCTAATTTATACTTTCGGCTATAAGCTCTAGTAAATATGTTTCCCGCTCAATAGACATTCCTTTTTTATCGCTTGTTGCCATTGTTTTCATATTGTGCTTTATCGCTTCATGAATATTAATCCAAACAGCTTTCATCCCATTCTTTATTTCATAAGATTCCATATTTGAAGATCCAAGTTCTTTGTTGATTTCGCAAGTATAACAGTAAGAAATCATATGCTGAACGTCATAATCTGGCTTATGCCAAGGTCTGTACTCTTCGTAGGCGCCAAATGGCTTTATGTTCTTAATATTCTTAGCCCCTGTTTCTTCGCTAAGTTCTCGCATCATCCCTTGGACTTTATCTTCGTCCAGATCTAGCCCTCCACCAGGAAGACTATAATCTTCATATCTTTCAGTATACAGGAGTAATATATTATCACCTTGTATCGCTATTCCTCTAGTGGCTAGTCTAGTAAAAATAGATTTATTCTCTAAAGTATCAACTTCAGAATGATAATGAGTTTTTAATATTT
>CALKXE010000153.1 GCA_938003955.1 uncultured Saprospiraceae bacterium
CGTCTCCAAAGCTCCCATTTTATATGCCATCCATATTAACGAATGAGAATGTGAGTCATGACCATGAATGATATCTATCTCTTCCTCTCTACAGATTCGGATTAATGCCATCATGTTCATCGGATATCCAGCTGCACCTCTTTTGAATGGTACAAACTCTTTGACATCTGCGGCGCACTTACCTTTGAGGGGTGATCTTATGGGACACATTAAGTGCACCGTATTGCTATTAGTCGCTTGTCCATTGATCAAGAAGTGGACTTGTCTCTCCCCTCCTCTCCATGACTTTGCAGAGGATATATGTAGAATATTCATTGCTCCTTTGATTTTAACTGATCATAATATTCCACTTGCATAGTGACAAGATATGCGTTCATCTTCGCTATTATCCTTCCCTCTTTACCATCCAAAAAACCAGCTTTGATCACATAGGAATGAAAAGCCTTGAAGCCAGAACCAAAATATCGTTTCATAAAACTAGGAGACACACCTTTCTCTATCCAGGAATTGGCCTTCAACCTTGCATAGATATCTGTTTTTGCTTTGTGGTCATCTACAGATCTATAGCTATCATGCACCAGTTTTCCACTTAACTTCTGTATCTTATGATCCTGAGGTATAATTAACTTTTCATGGACTAAGTTATCATTCCAAGTAACCTCATTTTTATTGAATAATCGTGGCACCCAATCAGGTGACCATCCAGAATATCGAATCTCCTTGCCCATATAAATATTGGACCTATTGAATGCGTATACTCGTTTAGCTTCTAATTGCAAAACCTTGATTTCTGCGGCTAAGTTTTCGGTCAACCATTCATCACTATCTAATGATAATATCCAATCATTCTTGGTTTGACTATGTCCAAAATTCTTAGTTTGGCCATAGCCTCTCCACTCGGTGGTAATCACTTTAGCGCCTAGCGCTCTAGCGATATCTATAGTACCGTCTGTACTTCCACTATCCACGAGGATTACTTCATCTACAACATCAATAAGACTGCGGATACATCTACTGATTCTATCAGCTTCATTTTTGGATAATATGACAGCACTTACTTTTGCCATTTTTAGTCTTCTTGATTGGCAGCTGCGACAAAACTAGGATTAAGTAGATTCTCTTTATTATAAACAACTGGCTCTAGTGTGTCTGCCTGTAACACGGAACCTCCTGCCTCTTCTAGTATTGCTTGTGCCGCACAAGTGTCCCACTCCATAGTTGGAGCCATCCTAGGATATACATGCGCATCTCCTTTTGCTATTTTCATGAATTTGAGAGAACTTCCACTGGCTACTAATTCTGGATCATTGTATTCATCCACTATCGCTTGGGTTGCTTCATTGAGATGAGACCTTGAGCATACTAATTTTAATCCTTTATCAGACTTACTATATGTATTAACTTGCATTTTTGCAACTTCGCCATTGATCTCAGAATACGCTCCATTGCCGTATATCCCCCAGTACATCTCATCCAATGCTGGTGCGTATATAACACCCGCGATTGCGACATCTCCTCTAACCAGTGCAACATTTGTCGTAAACTCTCCATTCCTCTTGATGAATTCTTTTGTCCCATCTAACGGATCTACAACCCAGCAATATTCCCACCCAGCACGATCCATATAACTCATTTGATCATTCTCTTCTGATATGATTGGAATCTCAGGAGAGATACTTCTTAATGTATTACATAGGATTTCATTAGCAGCTAGGTCCGCTTTTGTTAACGGAGACTCATCAGATTTACTCTGAATACCTAGATCGTCTTCGTTATATATCTCCATTATCGCAGCTCCAGCCGCTCTGCTAGAAAGTATGATTTCCTTTATATATTTCTCTACTGTTGATTGCGTAATTTCCATTTTTTATTTTGAATTCATAAAAAGATAAATACCGATTACTACCATCAATATCATAATAATCATTGGTAAATAATCAGTGAATACTTTCACCGCTGGTTTGTTATATTTTTCATTTAATCTTTGCTCATAGTAAGATTTGAAATCAGAATCTAATAAACGTATATCCAATTCTTTCAATCCCTCTTCTGTAAGTTCATCTGCCAGAAAAGAATCCAAAAACTCAATATCCTCTTTCTTTATTCTTCTATTCAAATTCTCTTCAGCCATGTTATTCTGTTCTTGCCTGTTCACTCATGAAGTAAGCTTCAAAAATGGTAAATGCTACATAAACAATAATAAAAGGTACAACGAAGATTCCATCATCTGGTTCTTTCACAATATAATAATATCCAATAACGAGTCCCGTTATTAGGAATTTCATCATTACATTTATAATTACAATATTCAGCAGACCCGCTTTCTGTGGTTGCTTCTCTAAATAAATAGTTAGAAAATATATAACAACAGACAACAATGAGAATGCAGGGACTGTGTAATAAGATATATCTATATAATATCCCATCTTATCAGTAAAGCTTAGTAAATATAACAAGCCCGAAACCCCAATAAGAGTAATTCCGAATAGTATGAAAAATCTACTTAAATTCATTTATAAACTGGTTTGAACTTTGTACCCTACATAAACGGCTAACAGACCCAAGATGATACTTGCTCCAATATAAAAAAGAGCTAACCCTGCTTGATCATTTTGAAATAACTTTAAAGACTCCGCACTGAAAGTAGAAAATGTACTAAATCCTCCACAAAATCCAGTCATCAACAACAAAGAATAATTTTGCTGTAAGTTACTCTTTAACTGAAAACCTAAGAGAAGACCTAATATTAAACATGCTAATATATTTACAACTAAGGTTCCTATAGGAACTGAGGATTCAGAAGTTAGGTAATGACCAATAGAGTATCGACAAACGCTCCCTACTCCACCTCCTAGAAATACAAGTAATAAATTATGCATCTTCCTGTATCATTTTCTGTTTCCGTTGACTAATCCTATGTAAAATATATGAAAGTAAAAGTGCCAAAAGTAAAATAACAATGAGTAAAGAGAGATTACCCAATCCCTGCAGCATAAATGCAATAAGAATAAAAATAAAGTTTACCACTATCAGAAATATTGATGCTTGAGTATGCGATAATCCGGCATCGATCATCATATGGTGAATATGATTTCTATCTGGATGAAAAGGTGACTTCCCATTCATTAGTCTTATTGTAAAGACTCTCAATGTATCAAACAATGGCAATATCAAAATAGCAATTGCCATAGAAGGAGCTGAATCAAATGCAAAGGTTCTATCTTCTAGCACATTATGTAATTCGATAAATTTAATAGTCAATATTGAACAAACTAAACCTAAAAGAAGTGATCCAGTATCCCCCATAAATATTTTGGCGGGAGTAATATTATACCTTAAAAATGCAACCAATGAACCAGCCAAAGCAAACGCAACCATTGCTATTTCTACACTGTCTACTTTTAAGAACCACACCCCAAGGACAACACATATAAGTGTACCTAGTCCCCCAGACAACCCATTAATCCCATCAATAAGGTTGAAAGCATTTATAATAACTATAATTACGAATATGCTAAGCAGAATACTTACCACGTAATGCAATTCACCAATTCCGAAGATTCCATATAGACTTGTAAGCCGCACATTTGCCTTAAACACCAGTATTGTAGCTGCAAAAAGTTCTCCTAACATTTTCTTAGAAGGCGACATAGGGTCAATATCATCTTTAGCCCCGATAAGGAAAATAATAATAAACGAACAAAGAATATACTGCAAGTCGCCAAAATGCTCAAACGGGGTCCAGAGAATGATACTAAAAAGTGTACCCGCGAAAATCCCAATCCCCCCCAATGATGGTGTACTAACTACATGAGATCTCCTGTCTCCTGGTTCATCCATCAAGTTTTTCTTTACCGCAATATGTATGATCGACGGGATCGCTAAATACGTTAAAGTAAATGATGTAATAAATGCTAGTACGATGTCGAACATAAAAGGTAGATAATTGGATACAAATGTACAAGAATCATCCTACTATTAGGCTAAGCTTTTGCTTTTGTTCAAATTTACATCAAAATAATACCAAAATGAACTTGAATCAAGTTACTATTCCTGTCACAGAAATAAATAGATCGATAGAATTCTATACTTCTATCGGACTTTCTCTCATAGTCCATACTCATGATCGTTACGCCAGGCTCGTATGTCCAGATGGCAACTCAACATTATCATTGCACTTAGTCGATTCCATAGTCTCAGAGGTAAGGTCAACAATATATTTCGAAAGAGACGATCTGGATGAGTATGTGGCATCTTTAATTAATAAAGGAATAGAATTCAATTTGATGCCTAAAGATCAATCTTGGTTATGGAGAGAAGCGCATCTATCTGATCCAGACGGTAACCCCATCATCATATACTATGCTGGAGAAAACAGGATAGATCCACCTTGGAAACTGAAATAGTTAATCAAACCCTACTTTCTCAACTTCTTTAGTATCGAATTTCCTCTAGAAAGGTAAGCTGCACTTCCGTGGGGCATTCCTTCTTCAATAACAGGAATAAGTTCATGTCCTAGTTCTGGATACTTCATCGCAATATTACCACAAACGGTCATGGCAAAAACTCTGATCGCAATTGCATTATTGACTTCCAGAAAAAAATTAAATGCCTTATCAAAGGCTATCCCTTCTAAATCCTCCGGAAAATCAGTCTCTTGAAATGTTCTAAATGTATTTCGGATTACAGCATCATGGTGCGGCGTATCTAAATTATCCAGCATCTTTTTAAGATAAGGCTCTAATAATTGTGGGTTCTTATCCGCTAATAGTCCAACAGGCCAAGAAGCACGCTGGCAAGTCCGAAGATCTTCATCAAAAAATAAATCCATTAACTCATCCATTCTACTGGGTTGATCTACAACCTCATCAGAAATTAAAGAAGCCATCTTCTTTGAGTTCTCTTTGTTCAATAAATCTCGAAATGACAATTTCACAAAATCTTTTATTCTTCCTCTGATGAGAGTGATGATATAGGTTGAGCACTAGTTCCATTTACTGGCTCTTCTTTCTTCTTTTCCTGCTTAAAGAACTTCCTATGAAAAAGTAAAATACTAGCGACACCAACAGATATTGCTGCATCGGCCACGTTAAATATGAAACTAAAGAAAGTGAAATTATCTCCCCCTAAATAAGGTATCCAGTCTGGGTATCTTCCGCTAAAAAGTGGAAAAGAAAACATATCTACTACTCTACCTTGTAGAAAAGGCGCATACCCTCCCGATTCGGGCATGAACTCTGCAAGAGTTCCACTATGAACAAATGATTCCGAGAATATCAATCCATAGAACATACTGTCTATTATATTGCCCATTGCACCCGCAATGATCAGCGAAAATGCAATCAACAATCCAATTGGTTCTTTATTCTTAATTAATGACCGAAGTATATAAATAAGTACACCGACCATGCCTATTCTAAATGTACTGAGTATTAATTTCCCAACAACTCCACCATAAGATATACCAAATGCCATCCCATTATTTTCCACAAAGTGCAGCTTAGCCCAAGCTAATCCTAAAATATCGATGGTACTGCTATAGGGCATATTTAACTTCACCCAAACCTTAAGCCATTGATCTAGGATCAATACTAAAATTATTATTAATGTAACAATTACTGATTTTTTCATATTTCTTATTCTCAATCGCGCTCAAAATAGAAAATGTTTTCGATTTCTATTCCTCAAAATTCCTTGTTTTTCCTAATTCACATACAGATAACGATTACTTTACCTATCCATTTCAAATTATAGAGTAACAACTGAATCCCCCACATTAATCTGACTATTTCCTAGACTAATAGCATTAGCTCCAAAATAAACTTTATTTTCTTTCTTGCGATACGTTGATAATGTTTTAAGCGTGTCCTTAGTCTTTATTGCAGTCTGTTGGTTAATTGTTACAACAGGACATCTTGCACAAGGTTTGATAACCATCATTTGGGCACCTCCAATTTGGATGGATTCCCAATTGTCTTCCTCGTGTGGCACTTCAGTTTCAATAACAATGTTAGGACGAAAGCGATCCATAAGCACTGAATTATCTAGTTTCTCATTCAATTGATTGAGGCTTGCAGTTCCTGCAATTAAATATGGGTATCCATCAGCAAAGCTCACTTTAGTCTTTTCTGGGCCCTTAATTAGTTTCTTAAATCGTCTATTATCGTTGGGCATTTTTACCAACCTTACTTCATCATCCAGCATATCACTAAACAAACCACTTACATTCTCTGATACTATTGTTCCAGATACAACATTGTCAAACAGCGTAACATCAATCACATCGCCACTATATTCATGTATAGAAAATGAAAATTTTGAATCATTGTAAGTAATCTGTATTTGCTCCTGAACAACCTCGGCTGTTATCAATGCTAATTTAGGATGGGATCTTTGAGAAATAAAATTATTATTTCGATCCACAAGCATATACCTACGATCATTTTCAAACCCCTCAGCAAGAGTAGCACAAGAATCCATAGCCACACCTTTCATTCCTTTTATCGGATAAATTAATATTGATTTTACAATCATTTAAAAAGTATTTTCTTCTTTACACGAAAACGGTGAAACATACTATGTCTCACCGATGAAATATTCCTTTTGATTAATTTCTAATTGTTGCCTTCTAAAATATATCTGACAGCTAAATTTCCATATCCCGCTTGGAAACTTAAATCACTGGATCCAAAGAAATACGATGGCACATAATCGATTGATAAAGCTATGGGGAGATCTTGAAAACTATAATCTAAACCGATATATCCATTAATACCGAGTGATGTCGCCCCATTTCCTAAAGATGCACCAGCACCTATTCCATAGTACCATTGAAGATTATCTACAGATTCTATCGGTGTATGAATTTGATATGCTCCATTTACATTAAAGTATGTAAACCCAGAATCTGAACTAAGACCTCCGTAAAGTTCAATTGCGTTAGATTCACTAACAAATTTCTTGTACGTTATCGAATTAGGAATCCCTAATCTTAATCCTATAGCTGAATCATAGTTTTGAGCTTGAGAAGAAACAACTCCTCCTAAAAATATAATAAATACTAAAATTAGATTTTTCATTTGGTTGGTTTTAGTATGGTTAAATAAAGTACTAATGTACAAAATATTAGAAATATCAGGATTTATGCATGAGTAATCTATCACTCTAAGTTAGTTTTTGGCACTTCAAAATGAATCCTATTTCAGTCAAAATATTATAATATTTACATAGTAATTGTTCATATAGAGAACTCTAGCATTTCTGTTGAATCTACTTAACAAAGGATTTTGTAACTACCCCTGTATTCTCAGTTTCTAAGGATATCACATACATTCCTTTTGGCAACCCAGTAACATCAATTTCTTCATTGTTATTTCTGAGATTAATAGTCAACATTTTTTGCCCAGAAACAGCATAAATAGATGCTATTCCCATTCCGTTTTTGATTGTCAATGTATTCACAACAGGATTAGGATAAATGCTAAACTCAATATCAGCCTGACTTTCTCTATAAATTTTAATAATTTCAGAATAAGTAAAAGCACCATTAAGATCTATTTGTTTTAAACGATAATATCTAATTCCCTCCTCTATTTCTGTATCTAATAGTTCATATGATTGTTGACCCGACGTATTCCCGGCTCCATCTAAAAAACCAATTTCTTCAAAATTGTTACCGTTTAAAGACCTCTGAATTTCAAACCCCTTATTGTTTACTTCGGAAAGTGTGGTCCAATTCAATCTATTACCTTTTATAGTGGCTTCTCCTTCGAATGATGATAAATCAATTGGGAGTATCGTTGGAAATTCGATTAAGAAAAGACCATTTCCATGTGTCCCTAAAGCCATATTATTATCAGTGGTTCTGTGACGCATTTCTGAACACACTGCCATTCCTATGTCTAAACTGGTATTAGCCCCAACCATTGTCCATACTGGTACAGCAACAGAAAGATCATCAGTGCCGTATAATCCAGCTGAAGTCCCTACTAAATAAACTTTTGAACCATTAGTGTTTACTATAGAAACAGATCTAGCAGAACTAATCTGAACAACAGTATTTTCTGCTCCTTCTACATTCGTCCATGACGGGTTTGAAACGCTAGCATCGTTCGTATGCCACACACTAACTACACCATAATTAGAATAACTAACTATAACTTCTTTATCGTCCATTGGATTCACCGCTAAATCACTTACGAAACCACTACTTCCTGATGGTGTAATATTAATCGCGGCATTATTTGCAGAGCCAAAAGCCGGGTCATTTAATCGAAAAACATCGCCACTTTCCGTACCGAAATAGAGCTTTCGATTAGAGTCACTTGAGGTATATGCACCTCCAAACTGAACATTCCGAGAAGTCGCCATCGCACTAATTTGATCGCCAGAAACTACACCAGGGAGATTTTCCCAATTAAGATCAGCATTATTGGATATCGAATTACTTACTTGATTAGCATCTCTCGTACGAAGTAATCCAGGACTACTATCTGGATAATAAAGTATTTTTCTATTATCGTCATCTAAATGGATTTTGGTATTAAAACCTTGCGTCTTACCTGTCGGTTCTATATCTTTTTCAGTTCCATTTTCAATATGAGTGAGCCCTCCATTCTGAAATGCTGCAATAATTGCATATGTACTAAAAGAAGACCCGCTTATAACACCTACCGCCGTTCCATCTACAGTAGGTCCTACTTCCAAAGCTTGTGCTGATGTAGGCTGTATTGTAAAAGCATTATCTTGTGCGGCTCCCGCCAAAAAAGCCGAGCCAATACTAGGATGAATATCTGCATCATAATACTGATAAGTGACATAATTTTTGTTTTTAGAATTCCATATGAAACCGTCACCGTTCAAAGTCCCAATCACATTGGCATTTCGGATACCACCATCATTTCCTGCCCAAAGAGTATTGTTATCTTCAAAGATCAATATATGATTATCAACATGCAAATTGGTTGTCGAAGCCGCCAGCTGACTACCTCCAATAAAGACATATTCATTGGTAGAAAGATTGTACCGAAAGACCTCAACTCCACCTAAGTAAACAAAATTAGGATCATTGGGCTTAGTCGTTATACACATATTATAACCGCCTTGCAACGAAATACTCTTTGGCGAAGTAGAACCGCTAGCACAATCGCTTATATTACCAGTATGATCAGTCCATGTTGAAGTGCCATCAAAATGGTATAACCCAACTTCAGAAGTAGCCCCTCCACAATTATGGGAAGTTGACAATTGACACATAACTAAAACCTCAGAAGTATATGCCACATTTGAGAGAACAATACGTTTCACGCCATTTGCATTTAACTGGTTAGGGGTTCGTAGCTGTAACCAATTGTCCCCATCCGACGAAGACCAAACTCCAGCACTTGTCGATGCCGTTCCATCGATTGCTACATAGTATTTTGAACTATTAATATTATAAACAATATCTCCTGGCTTACCATTATCCGTCCCAGAATCCCCTAACTCATTTAACCAAGAAGTTCCTCCGTCTGTTGATCGCTTTAAGACTTCCCCCCCCATAACGAATACATCGCCATTCGTCGGACTTACTAAAATCTTAGAAACATAGTCAAAATCATTGTCCCAATTTTGTTGAGCACCATTCTGTGTCGAGGACAAAGAGCTCCAAGTAAGTCCATTATTGATTGACTTCCAAATCCCATAACCTAAATAAGTTGCTCCGCCGCCACCTGCAGAATTACCAAGTCGTTCTCCAGTGCCTACATACCACGTATCTTGGTGACCTGAACGGGTATCTTGTGCTATGGCCGTCATATTATGCAATATACCAGCCGGAGTCACTCGCGTCCAATCTTCTCCATTATTAGTGGATCGAAATATTCCTCCGGAAACACCACCTGCTATAACAATTTGAGAATTACGCACATCAAAAGCTAACGCTCTTGTTCTTCCTCCATAATTATTTGGTCCTTTTGATGTGACAATAATTGTTGGAATACTTTTCTGGCCGGCATGTTCTTTAAGTTTAAATTCCGAAGTTTTTTGTGCTATTCGAATCGACCTATGATGGATACCAGAAGGAATCTCCCCTGTCGCTGGATCCTTGAGCATTTTAAATTCATAATCCCTCCGTGCCTGAGGGTTTTCTTTCGAATTATATTCCTCTTGATACACTTCTATAGAATTGCTATTTGTAGGAGATACAATGATTTGACAACTGTAGTTATAAATACAAAAAGACAGCCCTAAAAAAAAAAGAGCAAATATCAGATGGAATAATTTAAATTTCATATAATCAAAATGTTAGTGTACTAAAGATTATTTTAATGGCTCATTGTAATTGATTAAATACTGATCAAAGTTATTCAATTTAATAACTAAATATATCGTTTTAAAGAATTATTGATAGAGAAAACCCTATCTTAAACTAGAGCTAAAATCTTATACAGACTACTATAAATGCATATCACTTATTTTATAAGCAACGTCCAATATCGAATGTTTGCTACACAAGTCTTTCCTCCCATCTCCGTATCAGATCATAATTGTAAGTTTAATAAAAAACATAAGTAGTCTAATTGTATAGTATGTAGAAAGAAAACGACTTGACAGAGTTCATTCTTTTATCATTAAGCTTGATACGCTCAATTTATTCTAAACATTCATAGCTTATTTATCTGGGATCCTAGATAGAAATATAGTTCTATTTTTAATATTTGGACAAAAAAAGAGGGGACAAAAACAGGCGTCTTTGCCCCCAGCTATCACGATAAACCAATTACATCGTTTGCAAGTCCGCTAGGATTACTTGCTATTTCTTTTGCGTATAGGGAAATCAAAAAAAGCGGGAACAAAAACAGGCGTCTTTGCCCCCAGCTATCACGATAAACCAATTACGACTTATTGATTGATTAAGATTCTAATGAGTAAGATTTAAAAGCGGGAACAAAAACAGGCGTCTTTGCCCCCAGCTATCACGATAAACCAATTACATCGTTAGAATGATCAAAATCAATCTATATAACTTATAACGTTTTTTGATAAAGAGAAAAAGCGGGAACAAAAACAGGCGTTTTTGCCCCCAGCTATCACGATAAACCAATTACGTCTTTATTTCAAATTACTTGCTAAAACAACAATCAATCTTCATTATGTTGTTTGATATTGTAAACATCGCTATTTGTTTTTTAATTTCAAAAGAAATGTTAAAAGTTTTATTATTTATTTTCATAATTGCGATAAATAACATCTTCAGAGCGCATTTTTAACAAATTTCCACATACAAAAGCAGTGTTCTATTTATTTTTTTTGTTTTCAAAGAAAAATGTCAAAACCAGAAAACTCCAATTTTACTTTATAGCCCCGCTTTAAATTCTTTTAAAGCCGCAGTCAACTTTGGCACTACATCAAACAAATCTGCCTCTACTCCATAATCTGCAGCTTTGAAGAACGGCGCTTCCGGATCTTTATTAATAACAACAATTACTTTAGAGTTGTTCACACCAGCTAAATGTTGGATTGCACCACTTATTCCTGCTGCTATATAAAGATTAGGCTTTATAGCCACTCCTGTCTGTCCTACATGCTCGTGATGTGGTCTCCACCCTATATCAGCAACTGGTCTACTACAAGCTGTTGTGGCTCCTAAAACAGTTGCTAATTCTTCAATAATTCCCCAGTTCTCGGGAGCTTTCATACCCCTTCCCGCTGAAACAACTAATTCCGCTTCCGGTAGAGGGACAGTTCCTTCCTCACGTTTCACTTCAATAACTTTTATCATAGACGCTGGAATTTCTACCTCCATACTTTCTATAGCTACCTCAGCTCCTATTACTTCTGGCTTGAAAGAATTACCTGATAAAGATAATACCCTTTTGTCCGATTTTACAAGAAAACTAGCAATTGCCTTTCCAGAAAACACTGATTTGTCCACTGTAAAACCTTTCTCCATATTTGGAAGACCAACGACTCCCGATACACTTCCCGCTTTCATTTTTGCAGAAAGCCTACCTAGAAGTGACTTACCAGTAGATGAATGCGCAACGATTACTGTATCCGCCCCCACTTTATCAGCCACCTGAGTGATTACACTTGTGTAGACAGAACTATCGAAATCATTCAATGATTCATTGCTGATCTGGATGACCTTACTCGCTCCGTATTCTCCTAAACTCCCGGCGTTGTCTGCATTACCTAAAATCAATGCGACACATTCAGTTCCTAAGATTTGAGCTACTTTATTACCGTAGTAGACACACTCAAGAGATGCTTTCTTTATTTTATTGGCTTGCGTTTCCGCATATACTAATACTGCCATTCTTATTATTTTATTTGTTCAATAATTTACAAAAGCGATTATTATATCACTTTAGCTTCTTCGTGAAGTAACCTAACTAACTCAGCCATATTATCAGGATCAATCATTTTGACACCTGACTTTCCTTCTGGCAGAGCATACGCTACTACTTCTACTGGATTCAATACATCGGCCGGTGGCACGACTGTCAGAGGTTTTCTCTTTGACATCATGATACCTTTCATATTTGCAATTCGCTGTTCGGCCAATCCTTTTGCTGCAGAAAGTACAAATGGACCAGTAACTTCTGACACTTCTACCCCACCTTCAATATCTCGTGACACAGTAGATGTTTCTCCCGCTATTTCTAGATTAGATACAAACGAAACAAATGGCAAGTCTAGCATCTCTGCCAACAATCCACCTACCTCACTACCATTATAATCAATTGATTCTTTTCCTAAGAAGATCATATCATACGCTTTATCACCAGCATAGGCGGCTATTTGTGCCGCTGTTTGATATGCACTTAGTGCTTCCGTATCTATTCTAACAGCATCATCCGCCCCAAGAGCAAGTCCTTTTCTAATTATGATGTCATTAGTAGAATCACCAACATTAAGTACTGTTACGGTTCCACCATTCGCCTCTTTAAGCTCAAGCGCTCTGACCAATGCGTACCATTCATCATATGGATTCATTATATATTGAACTCCATCTTTATTAAACTGCGAATTGCCCTCTGTAAAAGATATCTTCGCTGTTGTTTCAGGAGTCTTACTGATACAAACTAATATTTTCATTTATTATGATTTATATTTTTAATAAACGTAATGTTATTTTTGTTTTGGGAATTACTTTTGTGTTAATTCTTAAAACAGTACAAAATTACGCTTTACATTTACTGAAACAAAGATAATTGTATAAAATCAATAATTTAACTCTGAGTTCATTTTCTCAAGAAGATGACAAATTGAACTTAATTTTGTTCATGCCGCATTATAATTAACATGCAAAAAAATAGAATAGATACACTTCTTAAGTTCCTTGAAGAAGATCCACAAGATAGTTTCATCAAATTTGCGTTAGCAAAAGAATATGAAAAAATAGGAACACTTAAAAAAGCCCTTGACACCTATAATGAGCTTAGGGACATGGATCCTGATTATGTTGGGCTATATTATCACTTAGCGGCACTACAATTAGAGCTAACTCTACCAGACGAAGCAATAAAGACATATGACCAAGGAATAGAGGTTGCAAAAAAAGCAGCTGACTTTCATGCATTATCAGAATTACATACTGCAAAACTTAACCTAGACATCGATTGACCATAAATCAAAAAAAATATGAAATATATAAGCTTATTAATTATCATTTTTACATTCTCAATAGTTTCATGTAAAAACAAAAGTGAGGTCCCTAACAAAGTCACAACCGAAGTAACAAATAAGAAAGTATCTGAAGCCGAACTAGGTGATTTATATCAATACTACCACGCTAATCCATCGACCTTAGATCAGAAAGACGAAAACACGCTGATAGAATATGCCGCAGATAAAAACATAACAGCCATAAGAACAAGCAGTGGAGTGTACATCCAAACACACAAAGAAGGCAATGGAGAACAAGTAAAATGGGGCGACAAAATTAGTGTTGACTATAAAGGATATACTTTGGACGGAAAAGAATTTGACTCATCATATGGAAGAGGCGAACCTATAACGTTTAGAGTAGGTAACATGAATGCGGGATGGAATGAAGCATTACCATACCTCAAACGTGGAACAAAGGCTACCCTTCTACTTCCTTCTCATATGGGATATGGAAAAAAAGGATTTCCAGGATACATTGATCCTGACACCAATATTGCATTTGATGTTGAGGTGCTTGAAGAAACTGCAAGTGAGAAGTAGGGAGTTCTGATAAATAAGCGTTTAACATTGAAAGATGCAACCCTTACGAAAAAGTCGTGTCATTATCATGTGGTAAAAAAGATCCTGAGATATGACTACCTCTCATCAAGCGGGTGAGGTATTCACTATTTTTTTTCAACCTAAAGGGTGGACTTTGGATCTTTTTTTGGCATAAGCCGTTTTTATGCAAAAAAATCTTTTTTATGACTCTTGCGCAAGCAAAAGAGAATTCAAGTATTAAAACTTACAGAATGAAAAATCTAGCAACAACAGCAACATTATTATTTGCATTATTTCTTACAGTATCAATAAATGCACAAACGAGGCAAATCGGAAACTTTACTGGCATAAGAGCAAGTACAAATGTGTCCGTAAAGCTAGTAAAGTCAGATTCCCCTAGTATCGAATATAAAATGATCAAAGGAGATGAGTCCACACTAATTACAGAAGTGAAAGGGAGTAACTTAATAATTAAAACTAAGTCTAGATTCGGAAGGAATAATAATTCTAAGGCAAAAGTAATCGTTTACTATACAGAGTTAAATGATATAAGTGTATCGGCTAGCGCTACAGTAAAGAGTGATGAGCCAATCATAACAGACGATATGGATATAAATGTATCTAGTGCAGCTTCAGCTGATATTGAAGTGATCGCCGAATCAATAGATATAGATGTGTCTTCGGCTGGCACACTCAAACTAGAAGGACGTGCAACAAAAGCAGATTATGATGCAAGTTCTGGGGCTTCAATAAATGCCAAAATGATGATTTGTGATTATGTAAGTGCAGATGTATCATCAGGGGCAAAAGTATCTGTCCACGTAAACAAGAAGCTCAATGCAGACGCAAGCTCCGGAGGATCTATAAAATATAAAGGAGATGCTGATGACACAAGAATAGACAAAGGCTGGTCTGGTCAGATATCTAGAATGTAAAAAATAAATTATTTAATATAGAATGCCTTTATAAGTTTGCTTCTTCAAGAATACCATGAAGCTTACTTATGAAGGCATTTTTATTTTCCCCAACCCAATAGTTAATTCTAACATAAATTATATAATCTTGAACTGCATTGTGAATAATCTGTACGTTATCATCTTTGATTATTACTTTTGCAGCTGATGAAGATATTTTTCAATATTCTATTTTTCTTTTTATTATTCAATGTAGTTGATATTTCAGCTCAATTTGGAGATAGTCGTGACTTTGCTAGTAAGTCACAGCAGAGATCAGATTCCTTAACAAAGAGTAATCTTCCTGACACCATTATATTAAGATACTTCAAATTATCGGACATCACGACTTTCTATGATTTCCAAGATAGTACTTTAGATAACTTCTTTCATCAATACGACCCAGCGAAAAGAAGGTGGATCGACTATCAAAACCTTGGAAATGCAGGATCTGCAGCAAGATCTCAAATCTATGAATCAAAGCCTTATATTGGATTCGATGAAGGGCTTAATCAATATGACCTATACAATTTCAAGTTAGACGACTTCCGATTTTTCGAAAACAACACACCTCTTACTAATGTTTTCTTTACTCCAGTAGGCGGTCAACAAAACTTTGTAATCAGATCTGATTTTGCTAGAAACTTTAATGATGGGACAAGTATCAGTCTGAACTACAGGAGAATTAGACAACAAGGTTTTTATACAAATCAATTAACAAAAACAACAAATTTCGGAGCTTCACTTAGATATCAAAGTGAAAATAAAAAGTACACTGGTTTTCTTTCTATATTATCCAATGTGAATGAAGAAGGTCAAAATGGAGGTATTGCCTTAGACACTTTTTTCTTAAATCCTCAACTTGGTGATAGAGCAAATGTACCTGTAGTAACTGAAGATGCTCAAACAAGACATCAGCAAAAACAATATTCGTTAATAAACTATTACCAGCTTAATAAACCTGAAAAAGACAAAGTGCAGTATCTTCTTAGATACGATCTAAAATTTGACAGTAGGTATTATAAATTTACTGATGCCACAACAAGTGCCGCTTCTGACTCACTAGAATATGGTCAGTTTAATATTGAGGATAGAGGAATTAGGTTTTATAATAAAATCAACAAAATCTCAAACGCATTCTATGCGTATGTAAGTGATGGAAAAAGACTTAATATTAGGGCTGGACTAGTCTATGACAGATACGATATTGATCAATTAGGTATAAATTCTGGATTCAATAACTTGTTCGCGGATTTCAAAGGAGATGTACCTATCTCGAAGTCAATAGCAATAAAATCAACAGGGCAAATCGGTTTAGGTGATGGGGCGGGAGATTTTCATCTTAGAGGAAGTCTTAACCTAAACCTTGGTAGTTGGATTGATGTAAATGGAGGTGCAGCTTTTTATAGGTACACCCCGGATCTTACTAGTCGAAGTCTAGTAATAAATGGTCTTCAAGTATGGGATAACGAACTTACGAAACCAGTAGGTTCTGATCTATTCGGAGAATTCGAAATTCCAAAACTAAAGATCAAAGGAAATATCAAACAATCCTTAGTTACAAATGCTATTTTCTATGATTCTACGTCTACTGTGAGGCAGACTGAGGATATATTTTCCTCTACATCTATATCTGTCGCCAATGAGTTTAGCTTTTGGAAGATTGGTATGGAAAACTATGCAGCCTTTCAAATCTTTAGTGAGAATATTTATAATCTGCCTACACTTTCTACTAAACATAACCTGCACATCACTGGATATTTATTTGATCGCGCATTATATGCAAGATTGGGTGCAGAAATAAGACTTACACCATCCCATACGGGGTCTGATTATAGCCAAGTAATTGGTCAGTTCCGTCAATCGAATGAAGAACTAGGTTTCTATCCAATGACTGATGTTTATTTCACAGGAAAAGTCAAAACATTTAGGCTCTTTCTGAGATTCGAGAATGTAAATAATTTGTTTCAGAATGATGTAGCATATCAAGTAGTTAATTACCCTCAATATGATTTCAAAATACGTTTTGGAGTCAGTTGGTTATTACTTAACTAAAATTAAGACTGGTATTTGGGATTTCTATTACACTAGAATATGAATGCAAATTTAAAATCTAGAAGTAAAATCTAGTAGGTCTAGTATCAGAAACTAGAATGCTGCACATACATCATTCTAGTTTCTTCTCTTTTATCCAAGCCAAATCACAGCAATCAAAGAAAGTATACTTATAATAAGACTTAATTTTATAATTAATTCCGTTTTAGAAATTCTTCTGTTCGGATTGGATCTTCGCTTTCTTCGTAGGCATTCTTTTGTTTTTTCTTGGATACTTTTTCTTATCCCTGATTTGATTCCATAGATACCATTATTGTATACGACTGTTTCATATTTAAGATTTCTCATAGGTAGTTGTTTTAGTAGGTTAATAAATACAATAGTTGATTGTTATTCAATTACTTATAAATCGTTTTCTTGTTTCATTATGTTACTAAATTGAGTATTTCCTCGACCAAATGCCACTTTTGTCGACGACTACGTGGAATTTTTCGGTATAGTACTGCAACTTAATCGATGGTAATAAATCAGATTGGAACAAAACTTAGATCTTAAGAGCAAAACAGTCGACTCCCCTTGCTCCTATTCATACAAATATTAATATTTAATTACTTCCTTACCTTTCAAATCCAAACAGTTTCAAAAAATCATAATAGATTATTCATAAATCGTAATTCTAAAAACATACCTTTGCAAAATATTAGGGGTGCTAAGTAAAAAACTTGGCTGAGATTAGACCCAACGAACCTGCTCAGATAATGCTGAGAAGGGAAATTGAAAGAGCAGTGTAAATCTACATGGACTCTACCTACATCTCATCCCTTTCATATTAAATAATAACTTGATGAGATTTTTACAATCATTAATAATTGTATTTCTAGCTGCATTTTCAATGCATGCTCAACATACTCTATCTGGAACTGTAACCAACGCAAAAGGAGAACCACTAATCCAAGCGAGTGTATTCTTCGAAGGGACATATCTGGCAAATGTAACTAATGACTCTGGATCGTATGAAATTACAAAAATAGAACCTGGAACTTACAATATGAAAGTAAGTTATGTTGGATACAATTCATTTACACAGGTAGTTACAATAAATTCTGATCAGAGACTAGATGTAAATCTTGGCAAGAACTTACTTGAACTAGAAAGCATTGAAATCAACTCTACAAGAGTAACGGCAAATTCTGCATTTGCACATACCAATCTCAACAGTGAACAAATTAACAAGGAAAACTTGGGACAGGATGTTCCATTCCTACTAAGATGGACACCATCAGTTGTCGTAACATCTGATGCCGGAGCTGGAGTCGGTTATACATCGATAAGAATGAGAGGAAGCGATCAGACACGAATAAATGTAACGATCAATGGTGTCGCACTTAACGATTCTGAATCTCATGGTGTATTTTGGGTCGACCTACCTGACTTCATGTCTTCCGTGGATAACGTACAGATCCAAAGAGGCGTAGGGACATCAACAAATGGAGCTGGAGCATTTGGAGGTACGATAAGCTTAAATACAAACAAAGTGCATCAAAATCCTTATGCCCATGTAAACACATCACTAGGAAGCTTCAATACAAATAAGCTAGCCGTAAACCTCGGTACTGGATTAATCAATGATAAATACTCGGTTGACGCTAGGTATTCAGTAATAAACTCTGACGGGTATATAGATAGAGCATCTTCCGATTTGAAATCTTGGTACTTTTCTGCGGCGAGAATGGGTGATAAATCATCACTGAGACTCATGGCATTTTCAGGCCACGAACGTACATATCAATCATGGTTTGGTACTCCAGAATCGAAAATTACGGGCGAAGGATTCCAAGAACATTTTGACAGAAACTATGGATACCCAGGAGCACTATATGCTACTCCAGCCGACTCAATGAATATTGTAGAAAGTGATCGAAAATACAATTACTACACTTATGAAAACCAAGTAGATGATTACCAACAGGATCACTATCAAATTCATTATTCTGTAGCGCCTAATGATAAACTAAAACTTAATTCTACTCTTCACTATACAAGAGGTTTTGGGTTCTTCGAAGAATTCAAACCGAATGAATCCTATGAAGGTTATAGTTCTGTCAGTCAACTATCCCCTACTGGAGATTCAATCACTAGTGGAAATCTAGTTAGAAGAAGATGGTTAGACAATGATTATTTCGGTATCATTCTAGGAGGAGAATATCAAGCCAGCTCTAATACCAATGTACAATTTGGAGGCGCAATATCAGAATATAAAGGTGATCACTACGGTAACGTAATCTCAGCTGAAGGAATAGAAAATGTGAATCTAGCACAAAGGTATTACGAAAGTACAGGAGATAAATCAGATGCAAATGTATACTTAAAAGCGAATCATAGAATTGGAAAATTTGACCTTTTTGGTGATCTCCAATTTAGAAAAATTGACTATAAGATATCTGGAGCAGACAATGATTTAACTCCACTCAATGTCAATGTTGATTATTCATTTTTTAATCCAAAAGTCGGTTTAACTTTTAATATCGCCGCCAGAAATAATGCATATGCTTCTTTTGCTGTAGCGAATAAAGAGCCCAACAGAAGCGATTTTATTGACAATATAGATGATCAACCGGAACCAGAACAACTATATGATTTTGAATTTGGATATCGGTCTGCTACAGATAGATTCTCATTTGAGTGGAATAACTATGCGATGTTCTACACAAACCAGTTGGTACTTACTGGCGCATTAGACCAGAGTGGTGATTTCATTAGAACCAATGCTGGCAAGAGCTCTAGAATTGGTTCAGAAGCTTCAGTTACAGTGCGAGTGACCGATAAATTATTTTGGAATGCTAATACAACAATTAGTCAAAACAAAATCAATAGTGAATTCATCCAAGATTTTGGAGACGGAGTTGCATTCGTATACGAGAATACCGATATATCATATTCCCCATCGTTAATAGCTGCCAATTCATTATTGTATAAATTTGATTTAGGACTAGAGGTAGAACTATCTACAAAATATGTAGGAAAGCAATATCTAGATAACACATCGAGTGAAGATAAAAAGCTTCCCGGATATACTTTCAGTAATCTTAGAATGGCATATGATTGGGATCCTTCGTTTCTTGGAACAGTAAAAATAACTGCGATGGTCAATAACTTGTTCGATGCACAATTCTCTAGTAATGGTTACACATATACTTATCTAGCCGGAGATCTAATAACTGAAAACTTTGTCTATCCGCAAGCTGGAATTAATTTTATGCTTGGTATGAATATTCAGTTCTAGACACCAACATCTTAAAAATTACGTGCAGTAATACCATTTAAGTTTGAAGGTGTCGCATAAGATTGCAAAGTTATTCAAAATCAAACAAGAACTAAAACGCAGTGAGAGCCATAGCTCTCGCGAGGCTTTAAGACGATGGATGATAAAGAATAAAATGAAATATTAGCGACATTCTCGGACTTAAATGGTATAAAAGGATCAACAATTAGAATTGTTGATCCTTTTTTATTACTCCTAAAAATCAATTGAAGGTTAATTTCAATTAAAAAACCGACAGTTAAATTAATAACTATCGGCCCATAAACTAACTAACTAAAAACTTTGAAATATGATGTTAATCACATCGTATTTCTTCCTTTGACAAAAAACTCTATCTTATAAATAGCTTACTTCTCCACTGGCTACATCGTATACAGCACCAACTATTGTTATTTCTCCATTGTCTTCCATTTCTTTTAGGATAGGGCTATCTACTCTGATTTGATCCATTGCATTTTTCACATTGAGAACTACAACTTCTTCTATCACTTCTGAAGTAAGTTCAACATCAGGTTTCACTAAGGCATCTACAGCAGGTTTGATCTTACTCAATAATGCTGTAATATTTCCTAATTCTACATGCTTACAAGCTGCAGTTACCGCTCCACACTTCGTGTGTCCTAGTACCATTACAACTTTCGACCCCGCTACTTTACATGAGTACTCAATAGAACCCAACATGTCTTCATTTACAATATTACCCGCAACTCTCGCACTAAAAATATCTCCAATTCCTTTATCGAATACGATCTCTACAGGTACTCTAGAGTCTATGCAACTCAATACTACCGCCATTGGATATTGTCCCGTGCTCGTATCTTTTACTTGTTGATGATGATCTCTATCTGCTATATTCTTTGATAGGAATCTTTTATTTCCTTCTTTCATCATCTCTAAGACTGCCTGAGGATTAAGTGCTAGCTGAGTATCTTTTGTTTGTGTGTGCATAATATTTAATTCTATTTTTATTAATTAGTATTGTTTAAACGGATTTCATTTCTAAATTAGATTCCCCTAATTTAGGTTTTGTTCTAAAGAAATCAACATAACTTTCCAAATTAAGTGCTTCCCCTCTTTCTGATATCAACTTAATTGTAATATTTCTAGATTTTGCTTTTGATGCAAAGTCCTCTAAAATTTCAATAATATCGAAATCCAAATATTTTGTTTTCCTTACATCTAGTTCCAAAAATGAATCTTCTGGCAAACTATCCAGTTCCTTCAGAATAGCTCCCTTATTGAAAAAAGTTACTTCTTCGGCAAGTTCCATTTTAATTCTATGAACACCATTACTTGCATCTTCTATATGAAGAAAATGTGAGTTCTGATAACTCTTAATTAAAATCACAACAACTCCTACCATTAGACCTAGTCCGATTCCCATTAGTAAGTCTGTAAAAATAATCCCTAATACCGTAACTACAAAAGGCAAAAATTGTTTCCAACCTAATGCATACATTGACTTAAAAAGAGCTGGTTTCGCTAACTTAAAACCAACAATAAGTAAGATCGCAGCCAAAACAGATAGTGGAATCATATTCAATAGACCAGGAATAAGAACTACTGAAATCAATAACATAAATCCGTGAATTATAGCTGACATTTTAGACTTTCCTCCAGATTGAATATTGGCAGAACTTCTTACTATTACTTGAGTAATAGGTAATCCTCCGATAAGGCCAGATATCATATTTCCTGTTCCTTGAGCTAGTAATTCTCTGTTTGTCGGAGTTACATTTTTATCTGGATCCAATTTATCTGTGGCTTCTACACAAAGAAGTGTCTCTAAACTAGCCACCAAGGCAATCGTAAAGCCTGTAACCCAAACCGCGGGCTGAGTTATCGCTGCAAAATTTGGAAAACTAAATTGTCCGATAAATGAAGAAAAATCAGTTGGAATAGGAACGCTTACCAAATGATCTGTACTGATACCATACTCTGTTCCTTTTGTCGTAACAAAATAAATAATACCTAACACAACGGCAACTAATGGCCCTTGTATCACCTTGAAAAACTTGGCTTTCTTTGCCAATATTTTATCCCAAAATAGCATTATTGAAAGACCAATAATGGCAATAATTGTTGGTCCCATACTGATGTTTTTCAACATCATTCCAATCTCAGAAAATGTATTCTGTCCATCAATTTGATTGTAAGCAAAATCTCCTTCAGGATCTGCATCGTAGCCAAAAAAGTGAGGTATTTGTTTCAATATGATAATAATACCAATCCCCGTAAGCATTCCCTTAATTACAGAAGATGGGAAGTAATACCCTATGACTCCCGCCTTTAATAAACCGAATACAATCTGAATCGCACCCCCTAATACTACTGCAACAAGAAAATTCTCATAGCCCCCAAGTGTACCAATAGCTGTCAATACAATTGCCGCAAGACCTGCCGCAGGACCACTAACTCCTATTTTAGACCCACTTAAGCTTCCTACGACTATACCGCCTATGATTCCCGCAATAATACCAGAAAATAGTGGAGCACCACTGGCTAATGCTATACCCAGACATAAAGGAAGGGCGACAAAAAAGACAACCAAACTTGCTGGCATGTCACTTTTTAATGTTGATAAATATGATTTCTTTTCCATTGTAATGAATAATATTTAGAGGCCACTGATATAGAGACCAATTATAAAAAAGGTTTTTTGATACCTAAATTTAAGGTCTAGAAAGACCCATTATTTGTTTATATAAATTGAAATTGTAACCGCACTAAAATGATGCTGAGTCAATAATCTAAGTAGATTTAATCAGCTTGTGCATGTAAATAATCTAACTATATGATATAGCTAAATGCTAGAATTAATTAGAATCCGGAGGAGGAGAATGTATTTCAAGAAAAGGGTTCGTAACATTTGAAATGTTTCGATCTAATGCAGATGTCTCCATCTCTCTTAAATCAGAAAAACAGCAAACATACTCGTTTATAAAATCGGCTTCTACCTCTACTTCAAGTTCAGTCTTTTCTGTTTCTGTTTTCTCTTCCGCAGAGCTATCAAGAATCGAAACTTTATGCTCATCAGACAATACCAGCTCTAGCACTACCTCATTGCAGATAATGGTCAATATTATTAATATGAGCTGTACTAATTTCAAATCTATTGAATTGATTATTGGCAAATATACTTAAATTATACACCTATGACAGTATTGCTGTCATAAATGTTCACCAACAGAGTACATTTATTTTATTTATTCTATATTTGGATGCAAATCAGCAGTATAAATTACTAATAAATGATTGTCGGAATAAAATTTAAGCTCAACGAAAGTCTTTACCTAAAAGACCCGCAAGAGACTAAGCTTGGTAAGAAAATACTACATACAAGTATTCTGATGATTGATAAGATCGGAATTGAATCTTTTACATTCAAAAAATTAGCTTTAGAAATAGGATCAGCTGAAAAGTCCATTTATCGTTATTTTGATAACAAACACAATCTGCTACTTTTTCTAACATCATGGTATTGGGAATGGGTACATTACCTTATAGATGTCAACACAAAAAATATTGAAGAACCAAAGAGAAAATTAGAAATAATAATAGACAACATAGTCCATGCCACATCCGAGAATCCGCTTACAGAATATATAAATGAAAACATTCTGCACAGGATCGTTATTAATGAAGGTTCAAAAGCATATCACACCTTCGCCGTGGATGAAGAAAACAAAGAAGGCAGATTTAGCGCCTACAAGTCATTGGTAAAGATAGTAGCGGATGTAATTACTGAGATCAATCCGAAATTTATCTATTCCTCAAGTTTGGCGAGTAATCTATTTGAGATGGCTAACAATCAAATATACTTTGCAGAACACCTTCCAAAATTAACGAGTCTTTGTACAGGTAAAAACAAAGAAGATGAGCTAATCGAGATGATGAAATTCTTTAGTAATAAATTACTATCCTAGAATAAAAAAAATACTCGTCCATTTTTCGGTTGCCCCTCAGATTAACTTCTTCTATCTTGCCATCTCTTAAACATAACAGATGTTAATCACCGAAGAAAAAATTATAAAAGAATACTATACTGCGCTTGTAGATCGAAATGAAACTTACTTAGATAAGTTTCTAGTAGGTGTAAAGACAACTGGTATATTCTGCATTGCTACATGCAGAGCCCGAAAACCTAAGTACGAAAACGTTGAGTTCTTCGAAGATGTCAAAGATGTGCTTAGACATGGATATCGCCCATGTAAAATCTGTAAACCCACAGAGAACAAAAATGAACCGCCTGAGGACATCCTTAAAGCGATGCAAATGGTCAAAGATGCTGAGGACAAAAAAATACAAGACTGGCAACTCAAAGAAGCTGGTATCAGCCCCGAAAAAATCAGAAGATGGTTCAATAAACATCATGGAATCACATTCCAGGCTTATCAACGGATGCTAAGAATCAACAATGCCTTCCAAGAATTACAAACAGGCAAGAGTGTTACTGATTCGGCTTTTGAATCAGGATACAACTCACTAAGTGGATTTGGGTACACATTCAAAAAACTAACTGGTCTTTCTCCTGAGGAAGCTAGAGGAAAAAGTATAATTCTCATGACAAAGTTCGATACACCAGTGGGCCCGATGTTCGCCTGTAGTTCGGAACAGGGAATATGTTTGTTAGAGTTCACCGATCGGCGTATGCTGGAAACTGAATTCGAAGATCTCCAACGGAGGTTAGATGCGATCATTCTGCTAGGAATGAATGATCATCTCAAACAACTGAAGAAAGAGATGAAAGAATATTTCGCAAAAGAAAGAACTGAATTTGATGTTTCACTTCATACTCCGACTACCCCATTCCGCCAGCAAGTGTGGGACAAATTAAGAGAAGTCCCATTCGGCGTGACAGCTTCTTATAAAGAACAGGCTATCAAAATAGGAAACGTAAAGGCCGTCCGTGCTGTCGCCAATGCAAATGGTCATAATAGAATAGCAATCGTTATTCCATGCCATAGGATAATAGGATCGGATGGTAGTTTAACGGGATACGCAGGAGGTTTAGATCGCAAGAAATGGCTACTTGAACACGAAGGGAGCTATAAAGCCCCCTCCCAGTTGAGTATGTTTGATGAATAACTTTTGACATTCATCTATCGTAAAATCATCAAACACCAAAATTTACGACTTTCCATTCTTTTGCTCCTTTTCATCTAAAGCTGCGTATATATCGGAGATCATTTTGCTCGCATTTCTATCCTCGCCTTTTATTCTTATTACTTCTAGGTATTGCTTCAATGCGTCTTCATACTTTTCTTGTTTGTATAAAAACTCTCCGTAACTATCTATGGTATTCGGATCATAGGGATTTATATACTTATTAAGCCTAAATGTAAACTCCGCTTGTTCTACTTCTCCTTGTGCCATCAAAACATATCCAAATGTGTTTAATTCTCCTGAATATGACACTTCTCTTCTGACCAATTTCATCGCGGCTCTAAAATTATCAATTGTGACAAGGGTATCTCCATCAAAATTCTGAAAATAGTCGTTTAGAATAGTAACTCCTTGATATCGCTCTTCATATGGATCAGCATTAGCGATCAGCATCATATCTGTATCAAGGTCGTATACAGTTCGTTCAACTATTCTGCCTATTTCTTTGTCCGATTTTGAGAAGACAAATGTGGGTACTCGGTGTATATTTCTGCCAACAGTTTCCTTATCAGGTCCTTGTTTATAATCACTTCCCTCATTATGCAATGCTATGATAGATAATCGATCTGTATCGAGTCCAAGCTGCTTCCATGTTTCAATAAACTTAGGCACTAGGAATTTCGTATCACCACACCAAGTTCCTACAAAAATCTCAACATCAATATCTTTGAACAATGATGCTTCTGTATTCGAGATACTCGTCTTGTATTCTTTGGAATTTTCAGAATACCATTCAGCATAATCTCCAGTAGAAAAATCTTCAATCGTTGACTCTCCCCAAAGATGTGAATCTCCTTTTTCATTAATGTATGATTGAGAATAGCCATTTAAAACAAAGCATATAGCGGGTAATAATAGTAGGTACTTTTTCATAGTTATAGTTGTTTTTTTGATGTGTCAAAAGTAGCTCTTGCGCATATCAATGGGTGTTAACAACTGTAAAACAATCTGTTATCAAATAGCCAATAATATTCAAATGAAATGCAAATGGATTTTTTTATAAAAAGTAAATATTTCGCATCCCACTTGCTAATTAAGATACCAATCGGTATCTTTGTGGCGTGAGAGATCCAGAACAAACAAAAAAAAAGATACTAACAGCGGCGAGTATACTCTTCAACACCAAGGGATATAAAGCGACGTCTATTAGTGATATTACTAGTTTGGCTGGTATTACTAAAGGAGCTATCTATAAGCACTTCAAGGACAAAGCTGAATTAGAAAAAGGATGTCTAACCAACATGACTGGTATCGTATTGTCTAATCTTACGAAAAGAATAAGAGAAGCAAAAGATGCACCAGCTAAACTAGATAGTATCCTAACTTACTTTGAAGGTTATGGTGACAATCCACCATTTAAAGGAGGATGCCCACTTATGAATGCCGCCATAGAAGTGGACGATACTGATGTTGTACTAAAAAAAGTGGTGAGCAATATTATGTTAAACATTCAGGCAGGTATCACTAGCGTTATCATACAAGGAATAGAAAGGAAGCAATTGAAAGACATTTCTGATCCAGCTATGTTTGCAACACTTATATATAGTTCGATAGAAGGCGGAGTGATGATGATGAAGGTGACTGATAACGACAAGCATCTAAAATCAGTGATCCAGTATTTAAAAAATGACATAAAAACAAAAACAGTTTAATATTTTTTTGACTAATAAGATACCGATCGGTATTTAAACATATAGACTTATGAACGTAATTATGAACCTCGTTGGAATATACCTCAACTTAATCAATAGTATCTCGAAAAAGATAGGAGGCAAGCATGCGTTCTACCTCTTTTGCTATCCATTCAAAGCAAAACTAACAAAGAAGCAGCAAGCGTTTTTAGACACAGCGCATCGATTCAAATTAGATGTAGATAAGAAGCAGATTCAATGTTATAGATGGGGCAATGGACCCAAAAATCTACTCTTTGTACATGGGTGGCAAAGTCATTCATATCGATGGAAAAAATACATAGAAAGCCTATCTCCTGATGAGTTTACGATCTATGCAATAGATGCACCAGGTCATGGTAATTCCGATGGAAAAATAAGTAATGTCCCTCTATTCGAGAAAGCGATCCAAGCCATATCTATACACATTGGCGAACTGCACAGCATTGTATCTCATTCCATTGGAAGTTTTAGCGCCTTGTACTTTGTAGACCAAAACCCAAACAGACAACCTAAAAAATTGGTAACACTAGCGAGTCCCAATAGTATAGAAGACTTTCTGGATTACTACTTTAAAAAATTGAAGTTAACTAATCGAACAATTCGGAATTTCAAATCATATTTCAACCAATACACCAATAAAGAAACATCCTATTTTACGTTGGCGAATGTAATAAAAAGCAATAAAGCAGATGGATTAATCATCCATGATGAAGGAGACAAGACACTGACCGTTGACTATTCCAAAAATCTCCATATGCTATGGCCAAAATCTAAACTAGTGATAACACAAGGATTTGGGCATAAGTTAAGAGATCTATCGATTGTGAATATGGTAGGAGAATTTGTAATTTCTGATTAGAATTGATAAAATGTCAAGTTTAGCAATTATTTTTGTTTCAAACCTCATCTATGATACACACAGAAAGATTAACAATTCGCAAGATAACTCCTGATGATATTCATCATGTATTCAAAGGTCTTTCGCATCCTGAGGTGATCAAATATTATGGAGTAAGTTTTATGACATTAGAAGCAACAAAAGAGCAAATGGACTGGTATGCCGACCACGAAAAAAATGAGACTGGACAGTGGTTTGCTGTTTGTTCTAAGGACGATGGTACATTCTATGGCGCAGGGGGATATAATGATCGAGAAGCAAATAACCGAAAAGCTGAAATAGGATTTTGGTTACTACCTGAATATTGGGGCATCGGTATTATGGGCGAAGCAATGCCTATCATTTTTGATTATGGTTTCAATGAGATGAACCTGCATAGAATAGAAGGGTTCGTAGACAGCGACAATGATAAATGTAAGAAAGCTGTAGCTAAAGTTGGATTCAAATATGAAGGAACTATGGTAGATTGTGAAGTGAAAGATGGTAAATTCCACTCTACTGATATCTATGCCAAATTTAAAGATTAAATTTTTACTACTTCATCATTTCAAGAGCTCAATCCCTTATCGCTTTAATCCTTACGGTTGCCTTAGTAAAGTCTTTCAAAACATAAATGATAGATAAACAATTCTAATTCAAAATTTATCTACATATTTGTCATCGGTCAAAAACCCTAACTAAAACTTTGGCCTTTTTTGAATGGAAAAAATAAGCATTTTCGACATCTACAAGATAGGAGTCGGCCCCTCATCTTCGCATACACTTGGCCCATGGAAGGCAGCGCTGAATTTTGTCACATCTCTTCGTGAGATAAAGTATGATAGAATCACAATACAGCTCTTTGGATCATTATCAAAGACAGGAAAGGGGCATGGTACAGATATCGCTGTGCAGTTGGGTTTAGAAGGACATAACCCAAAGACTATCCCTACTGAGGAGATTGGATTCTACATTCAAAAAATACAAAGCACTAAACAGATTACTGTTGAAAATACATCCATCAATTTTGATCCTCAAAGAGATATCATTTTTCATCAGCATGAGGACCTTGCTCATCCTAATACATTGACATTCCATGCATACTTATCTGACAAACAAATTGCAGAAAGCACCTACTATTCTATAGGAGGTGGATTCATTCAGAAAAAGGGAGAAACTAAAACAGAATCTGATGACATAGAACTCCCCTACCCAATCCAAACTGGAGCTGACTTAGTAAAATACACAGCTGAAACTGGTTTACCCATTTCGGAAATAGTATCACTCAATGAGCAAGCATTTCGTCTAAAAAAGGTAATCACACAAGAAATAGCAGACATCTATAATACAATGGTAGAATGTGTATTCAAAGGGTGTAATACGGAAGGGATACTTCCTGGAGGACTTAATGTAAAACGACGAGCAAAAGCATTGAGTAAAACGCTACTAAATGGCAGAGTATTCGAAACAGAAAAGGAATGGATAGAAGCGATAAAACAACAGCCTAGAGATTTCAATAGTATAAACAAATGGATTAGTTGTTTTGCACTAGCTGTAAATGAAGAAAATGCTGCACTCAGTAGGGTTGTAACTTCTCCGACGAATGGAGCCGCTGGAGTGATTCCGGCAGTTATGCTTTACTATTACTTCTTTTGTGATTACAAAGGAAAAGAGGATTTACGAAAGTTCTTTTTTACCTCTGGAGAGATCGGTTGCTTATTTAAAAAGGGAGCCACTATATCAGCGGCGGTTGGAGGATGCCAAGCGGAGATAGGTGTATCGTCTGCAATGGCTGCAGCTGGGCTTACAGAGCTTCTTGGTGGCAGTCCAGGCCAAGTACTTATGGCTGCAGAGATTGCTATGGAACATCACCTAGGTCTTACTTGCGATCCTATAGGTGGTCTTGTACAGATTCCGTGTATAGAACGAAATACGATGGGCGCAATGAAAGCAATAACTGCAAGTAATCTAGCACTGACTAGTAATCCCGAAGATGCTATTGTCAATTTTGATCAAGTCGTAAAAACAATGTGGGACACAGCACAAGATATGAACACAAAATATAAAGAAACAGCAGAGGGAGGATTGGCTTTTAATGTGCCCGTTGCTTTTCCTGCTTGCTAAGTAGTAAGTCTATCCTTCTTTCTCATTAACTTAATTCATTTCACGCATTATGGATGTTGTAAATCTAAAAGACAAATTTTCTCAATTTTCGGATCATTGGAATCCTAGAATAATCGGAGAGCTAAATGGCCAGCATGTAAAGATTGCAAAACTAAAAGGAGAGTTTGTCTGGCATAATCATACAAATGAGGACGAGCTGTTCTACATTGTTAAAGGATCGCTCAAAATAGATTTTGAAGATGGCATGAGAACAATTAACGAAGGAGAAATGATTATCATTCCTAGAGGCGTGGAACATAACCCAATAGCTGATGAGGAAGTATGGATCATGCTATTCGAACCGAAATCAATAAAACACACAGGAGAGGTAGAGCATGAATTGACGGTTAAGGAATTTGAAAAAATATAATTGACTCTTAATCTAGATTAATTGACAATTTCCTAAACATTTTGCCATGAATAATTATTGTATGCATAATTATGACATTGAGAAAAAGTAATAAAGACAGCATAGACATAGATATGGTAGCGGAAAACCCGGGACTACTTCCTTACGCCCACCACGTAGGTAGTGCTATCATCAAGCCACTTGATAAAGGTCGTGCAAAGGGAAATGCTATGGCAGCTATGTACCAACAGACCGATTCCCAACTTACGCAGATCAAAGATCAAGTTGAATTATTGATCAAGCAGGCGCAAGTACTACACGATAGAATCAGTATCTCAGAGCGTATCTACAAGGCAGACATGGGTTTCAAACCTGTGCTTAACAAAACTTACTATGTGTATGAGAAAAAAGATGAAAAGTGGGTGTTGTCTATGATATCACCAGACGAATGGGGATCAAGTATGCCATACACTTATATAGCTACGTGCGAAATGATGGCAGATCACACTTGGGGAGTAATCGAAAAGAATGAGGATATAAGTTTTGTTTGAATATATTGCCAGATAACAAACTAAAAAGTCTGTAAACCAATTCTGTGGATCAAGTATATTAGCTTGCTTTTCTACCTAGGTGTTCTGTTAATAGTTTCCAGCTATCATCCTGTAGAACTATTACCGAAGTGCCAATTCCATTGCCAGAAATAGGCTTGCCGCTAATAATTCCACTCCAATAATATTCGAACAAATATACTGCATAGGTCTCGTCTTTCACTAACCACTTTACGTCTTTGATAGAATACTCTTCACTTTTAATTTGATCGAAGTTATTTACAAAAGCCTTTCGCACATTTTCTTTCCCAATATGAACAGTACCGTCTGAGAAAGTGACGGATGCATTGTCAGAAATTAATGGATCAACAATATCCCAATCCTGTGATGCTAAACCTTCTTCATAGCACTTCACAAATTCTTCGAGTTTCATAGTCTTATTTTTAGTTGAATGTACAATCATCTAGGTCTTATAAAAATTCTATTTCAATTCATTAATATCAGTTGCATAGAGTTTTTGCGTGCATCTATTTGTCAACAATCATGAAATAGACTTACCCTAATTCCTAAACTATATTTTTTCGCATACATTAAACTAGAAAAGCCCATTCTCATAGAGAACAGGCTTTTAATTTCTTTAATTAAGACTTTTAATACTTGGTATTAGTTACCTGGTATGTGAATTGTATTTCCAGCACCACCAGAACCAGTTACTACTATTGCAGTAATGATACAAAGTACAAATAAAGCTATTGCTAGCCCCCAAGTCATTTTTTCTATAAAGTCTGTTGATTTCGCTGCACCTAACATCTGATTGGCACCTGTTCCTCCGAAAGTAGAATCTATTCCACCACCTTTAGGATTTTGAATCAATACTACTCCCATAAGAAGTACACAAACCAATGCTATTACGATTGTTAATGCTGTAACCATATTATTTCTTTTTTAAATTTTCAATTTTCATTGCAAAGTAACCACTTTTTTCTGGAAATATCAAGCCCAATTGCTTATACATCTTCTTAGCTTTCTTAGTATGTCCTTGTGCTGCCATAATATTTGCCAACGGTTCTGACAAGATCATTTCACTTTTCTTCACCGAGTCTTGCGCTACTTTAAGCACTTTATTCTTTTGCTTCTTCTTTTTCTTCTTATCCTTTATCTCCCCAAGTAACGTTTCCGTCTCCTTTTTCTCTTCTATGAGATTGCCATTTATTGACTTCTTTTCTAAGAGCCAGTTTGTAAACTTCGACACACCATCATAATCTTTCAGTTTGAAGTCATTTGTAGTCGCCTCATTCACAACAACATACTTCACTTCTTTCTTAATTTTCTTAGCTTTCCCTTTGACAGATTTTGACTTCAAGGCCAAATCAGGGTTAGTGATCTCTCCCTTCACCTTCTTAATAGAGCTGGTTTTATTTTTCGAAGACTTTAATTCCTTAGAGTTACTTTTCTTTTTTGTCTTTACTTTTTTCTTTTCCTTATCAGAAGACTTTTTAGCTTTAGATTTCTTCTTTTTCTCCTCTTTTTTAGTCTTCTCTTTTTTCTTAGATGCTTTTTTCTTTTTATTCTTCTTGTCCTTTTTCTTAGACTTCTTCTCCTTTTTTGTCTTTTGAGGAGAGTCGACTAGTACTGTAGTCTCATAAGATTCAGAATGAGTAACAATTAATTCCTTCTCCAATTCTTTTGTCTCAGTCTGAGTATCAACTTCAGCAATAATATCTTCTTCTATTTCGTCAACTTCGAATTCGTCTCCTTTTACATCTTCAGTGGATACTCCGACTACAAACGACTTATAGTCAACTAAACCAGCATATCTATCCCCTTCTGTATTTTCACTTTCATTATCATCAACATCATCAACATCTTCTTCGTATTCAACTCCTGCAACCTTATCAGTATCTAACATACTATCCAAGGCTGAAAATGATGTCACCTCTTCTACTTCCTCTAAGCTAATTTCCAGCACTTCATTTTCTAACTCAGCCTCTAAAACTTCATCCGCCTCTTCGTGACTGACTTCGTTTACCACTACTACGTTCGGGTTTATCTCTAATAAGTCATCTTCCAATGTATCTTCAGACACATCGTCGACCAAGCTATGTGTAACGATAGGTGGTACTTCGACAGCTGCCTCCATACTTCCCTCCTTTGAATTGCCAACAATAGCATCTTTATTAGGAATAGGTACAACAGGCACTAATTGATCTTCATTAATTGCCTTATTAATGTTTTTTTCGGCTAATATTTTAGTTTCTTTTTTTGAAAGAGGCTCATAATCTTGCGCAAAATATACACCGTAGCTATCATTGTCTTTATCTACATCCGAGGTATTCTTCTCACTTTTCATATCAACCAATAGTCTTAGCGGCTGACTGTACGGCATTTCTTCTACCCACTGATTGAGTTCAAGAAGTGAAATCTCTGATAAGCGTTCTGGATCTTCTAAATAATATGCTATATTCTTTTTCATCTTGGACGAAGATATACATATGTGTTAAAGATCAAATAAAATATGGGCTAAAAAATCAACATCTTTATAACAACTTCCAAATATGACAAAAACAAGCATTTAAAATTCATATTTTTGAGCCTAAACGTTTATTACATATGGAATCTAAACTTAGTGTAAATATCAATAAAGTAGCACTCATTAGAAATAGTAGAGGAGCTAACTTCCCAAATCTAGTTTCTGTTGCAAAAGATTGCGAAGAATTTGGAGCAGAGGGTATAACAGTGCATCCGAGACCAGACGAAAGACATGTCACATATGCAGACATACCTTTACTTAAAGAAATAGTATCTACCGAATTCAATATCGAAGGATACCCGAACAGGAAATTTTTAGATATGGTTGTTGCAAATAAACCACATCAATGCACTTTAGTCCCTGACCTTCCAGAAGCACTCACATCTGACAATGGCTGGGACACAATAAAACACAAGGATTTTCTGATAGACACGATTGCAGAACTCCAAGAAGCAGGGATAAGAGTAAGCTTATTCATCAACCCTGATAATGCTTTACTAGATGGTGCTGTTGAAACAAAAACAGATCGGATAGAATTCTATACCGGTCCTTTTGCTCATGATTTCCATATTGATAAAGAAAAAGCGATAGCGGAATACACCATTGCCGCACAACATTGCAACAAATTAGGCCTTGGCATCAATGCTGGACATGATCTGAATCTCAAAAACCTCAACTTCTTCAAAAATAATATCCCAGGACTGCTAGAAGTATCAATTGGCCATGCTCTTGTAGTGGACTCGCTGTATTATGGATTAAAAAATACGATACAGATGTATCAGAATGAATTAAAAAGGACTTAGATCGCTTTGCTTTTCGATTTTTTTTGGCTTTTTGATTTTTCGACTTTTTGACTTTTCGACTTTTTTTTGATTTAAAGTATACGACATGAGAATTCTACAGCCACTGTAGATTGTAACATTAGTAAGAGGATTATATCTCTTCATATTTAATAGAAGATTATACCTCTTCTATTTTATAAGATGCTGAAATGATCCTTTTGCCCATCAAAAATCAAAATAAATAGCTCAATCAAGTCAAGAAAATCATAATCTTCACACAAAACCTTACTTATAATTCATATTCTGTCATTGATGTAGTTTCTTTGTACAAAGATTAAAGAATTACAAAAAATTACAAATGGCAAACATTCTCATTAATGATGGCTTACATCCATCAGGAATCAAAATGCTCGAAGATGCGGGACATACGATTCAAACAGACAAAATAGCACAGGAAGACCTCCTTGCTGAATTACCAAAATTTGACGGGATCTGTGTAAGATCAGCAACTAAAGTCAGAACCGACTTGATTGATGCTTGTTCAAATCTAAAATTCATCGGCAGAGGTGGAGTTGGACTTGACAACATTGACGTAGATCATGCAAAATCAAAAGGAGTAGCTGTACTCAATACTCCAGCCGCTTCATCTAGATCTGTTGCAGAACTTGCATTCGGTCACATGATGTCTCTTTCTAGGTTTGTTTATCAATCAAACAGGCAAATGCCCTCTGAAGGAAATGCAAACTTTGGTTCATTAAAAAAATCATACAGCAAAGGAGTTGAACTGGAAGGAAAAACTCTAGGTATAATTGGACTAGGTAGAATCGGACAGGAAGCTGCAAAAATAGGCTTAGGACTCGGCATGAACGTAGTGGGAGTAGATCCATTTGTCAAGACGAAAGTTACAGTATTATGTAAGCTTGGAGCAACTGCAATAGATGTTGACGTCGAAGCAATCTCAATGGACGACATGCTTAGTAAATCAGATTTCATTACTATGCATATTCCATTTACTGGAGCTGCTGTGTTAGGCGCACCCGAATTTGCTAAAATGAAAAAAGGCGTATTCGTTGTAGATGCAGCTAGAGGTGGTACTATTGACGAAGATGCATTACTAGAAGCATTAGAAAACGGAACGGTAGCTGCCGCTGGTCTTGATGTGTTTATCAATGAGCCTAGTCCTAGACAGGATATATTATCTCATCCTAGGATATCACTGACTCCACATATCGGAGCTTCTACATTAGAGGCGCAAGAAAAAATTGGAACAGAACTAGCTTCGAAGATTATCGAAGTATTAAAACAATAATATTCCTCTTATATTAAAATATAAAGAGGTCAACTACTGTAATGTATTTGGCCTCTTTTTTTTTCAACGTATATATTACAAATCCAAATAACAATTGGTCTATGGAAATTCACAACAACAAATATGTATTTTCAGATGGAGTCGATGCACTACAACTGACAGAGAAGTATGGCTGCCCGCTATATGTTTATGATACTTCGATAATTGAACGTCAATATAAACGGTTGACAGATGCATTCAAAGTGAATAAACTCAAGATAAATTATGCTTGTAAAGCATTGACCAACATCAATGTTCTCAAGTTTATAAAAACATTGGGAGCGGGTTTAGATACGGTATCAATCCAAGAAGTACGTCTCGGGTTGATGGCAGGATTCACAACTGATGATATCATCTACACACCTAATTGTGTTTCTATTGAAGAGATTAAAGAAGCACTAGATCTCGGTGTAAGAATCAATATTGACAACCTGAGTATTCTTGAGCAGTTTGGTAATTTATTCCCAGAAAAGCCAGTTTGCATAAGAATTAATCCACACATCCTTGCTGGAGGAAACTCTAAAATTTCGACTGGCCATATCGATAGTAAGTTTGGAATATCATTTCACCAAGTTCCTCATATTCATCGAATCGTGGAAGCAACAGGCATGAAAGTTACGGGGCTTCATATGCATACCGGTTCAGACATACTAGATTCTGAAGTATTCATTCAAGGTGCCGATGTATTATTGAGTATCGCCCAAGAATTCCCTCATCTAGAAGATATTGATTTCGGCAGTGGATTCAAAGTTGACTATAAAAATGATGGTATAGAAACAGATGTTGAAGATTTAGGAATAAGAATATCCGCAAGATTCAATGAGTTCTGCGCCGAGTATGGAAGAGAATTAACGCTAATGTTCGAACCGGGGAAGTTTTTGGTTTCAGAAGCGGGTACTTTCTTAGCAAAAGTCAATGTGATCAAACAAACAACCTCTACTGTTTTTGCTGGTATTGATTCCGGATTAAATCACTTGATTCGCCCTATGCTATATGAATCATATCATAGAATCGAAAATATATCAAAGACAGAAGGTCGTAAAAGAATCTATACTATCGTGGGCTATATTTGCGAAACAGATACATTTGGTGTCAATAGAAAATTAAATGAAGTTTTAGAAGGAGACGTATTGGCTTTTCATAATGCAGGTGCATATTGCTTTATGATGGCATCTAATTATAATTCTCGTTACAGACCAGCGGAGGTTTTAATCCATGAAGGAAAAGACTACCTAATCAGAAAAAGAGAATCAATGGAGGATATCCTTAGAAATCAGGTAGAGCAAGATATATTCATTGAAAAATGATCCGTCCCTTTCCTATATCTAAACACAATCAATATTGAAATTACATCCGATACATATTGAAAACCATAAAACTATAACAGTGATTTTCATTATGTATCGGTATTTTAAATGTGTAGACTCGTTAGGATTCGTATTTTGTGCACTCTAATTGATAATAAATTAGTTAGAACTAATTAAAACAAACTACCTATGAGAATTTTATTGGCCTTATTCGTTCTTTTATGCATTGCTTGTCAGCCAAAAGAAGTCTCAACTTCTGGGAAATACATCAAGAACATCGATAAGAATGTTGTAATATTTGAAGATGGCAGCAAACTAGAATTAGACAATTGCAAGACCTGTAAAACAGTATATCTTGTGCGTCATGCAGAGAAAGATACAGTACCAGCAAAAAACCCGATTCTAACCGAAGAAGGCTATCAAAGGTCTGACAAACTAGCTCAAATATTCAAAGCGACAAGGTTGGACGCTGTATACTCTACATTATACAATAGAACTATACATACTGTAGATTCCCTAACTACAATGAAAGGGCTATCTACCAGTATATATCAACCAAAAGAATTGAAAAGTTTATCAGAAAAGCTATTATCAAAAAGCGACATTAACAAAGTTCTTATTTCGGGTCACTCTAATACAACTCCAGCATTTGCAAGCACTTTAATGGGCAAAAAGCAATTCGAAAATGGATTTGACGAAAGTGACTATGACAACTTATTGATTGTAAACGTAGATAGTAAGGGAGAAAAAAAGCTTTACCAGTTAAAGTATAAATAGTTCGAGCCTTAATGAAAGCGTTTAATTCCAAATCTTGTCATTAGGTCATCAGTTTTGGGTTGAATTCATCCCAAAATATTACTAATATCTTTAATCATAAACACAATTAAAGTGAGCGTAATTATAAAAAAAAACTGCATTTCCGACTAACCCAATTATTTTAGAAATTGTTCTTTCTTCTTTTCTTAGCACACTTAAGATCGAGAAAACAAAACCACTTACGCTACTAATAAGATAAATAATTGACAATATTTGGTTGACTCACCTCATTAGAACCAATAATAGCCGAGCTTTGGCTTCTAGGTATTATTAATATGAGAAGAAGAGTTATAAAAATAAATCCAGTAAAAATAAAATTGTAAAATGATCGAATTGAATTCAAGTTTCTATTCGTCTTTAAAACTTCGTCCAACATTCGATCGTCATTCATTTTTTATTTCTTTTTCAGGTAAGACGATTCTACAATAGTTCCATATCAAACAATTCAATAAGACCTATAATCTCCCATCAAAAGCATAGTCCCGCTGGCTTATCAATTCTACTTTATCCATATGCAGATGCAATGGATTAAACAATACATTATACTCTTCTGGAATAATTGCTGATGGCACTTTCAAGCCAAGTATTCTATTTGTAGCAATGAAATTATCCCCAACGACTTTGGCTGCTCCTTTGGGAGGTATTTCATTCCAATTCAATGGTGGATTTTCCAGAAGCTGTATGTATCTATTTGGAACTTCGAAGGTTAGCAATATCATTCCATTCGGAATAGGTAAACCATCCGTATGGACAAGTACCTCTAAAGACGACAATGCGATCGAAGTTGAAGTATACAACATTCGAACTCCTTTACTATTCCACCTACCTCCCACTCTATATGCTCCTTCTCCATTGAGATGCTCAGTGTATTTCTTATTACTTATTCGATAGACTTTCATAGAGATTAATTATAAACACCATATGCTAATCTCTCTAACTCATCCATTACGATCTCCACACCAATACCTGTATCAAGTAAGCTCATTGGAGTGACATCGCCTAGGCCTCGAATGGACCTCCTAATCCAAACATTAAAGACGCCAAGCTCACCAAAAACCTCAATACCAAATCTATACAAACGCAACAGCTCCAACAGCTTCTCTGAAAGATCAATATTAAGTACAACTTTAGAGTCTAATCTTCTAATCGTGCGACTATTGACATGCAGAATATCTGCCATCTCATCCATATGAAACTCCGCCATTTTCATAAAATCAATAAGAGTATTATAACCAAGCCCGCCCTTCACAACAGAAAGAAAACTATGCTTATCATCTCGACCTACATTACTAATCACCTTGAGAGGTGAAGGCATACTTACATATGCAACAGCAGATTCATGGGCAGATGATGTATTCGTGCTATCTCCTACTTTATATATTTTTAGGTCATCATTCATCTTGTATCATTTTAACCAAAGATACACCATTCTTGCCTATTTGTCAATTATTTTTTGACATTTGTTCTTGCATTCGTCATTATTATGAAATCCCCATCCAAAAACTGCGCTTTATTCAACAGAAATATTGACTTTTGCAATCATATTTTAAAGGTTAGCCCTTTTGCTAACGAAAATTGGAGAATTATGGAGATATCAAAAAAGTATACCCCTTCAGAAATTGAAGGCAAATGGTATGAGCATTGGATGGAAAAAAACTACTTCCACTCTGAGCCAGATGAGAGAGAAGCATACAGTATAGTCATACCTCCACCGAATGTCACTGGCGTCCTTCATATGGGACACATGCTAAACAATACAATCCAAGATATCCTAATCAGAAAAGCCAGACTAGATGGTAAAAACGCTTGTTGGGTTCCCGGAACGGATCATGCATCAATAGCAACAGAAGCAAAAGTCGTAAAACTTCTAAGAGAGAAAGGAATAAAAAAATCTGATCTAACAAGAGAAGAGTTTCTAGAACATGCGTACGCGTGGAAAGAGGAATATGGCGGAAAGATACTAATGCAACTTAGAAGATTGGGTGCCTCATGCGATTGGGAACGTACTGCGTTTACCATGGATGAGATCAGATCAGAAGGAGTACTCAAAGCATTTGTAGATCTATACAATAAAGGAAAACTATATAAAGGCCTAAGAATGGTCAATTGGGATCCTGAAGCGCAGACCGTACTATCAAACGAAGAAGTAATACATGGTGACGAGACGACAGAGCTCTTCCATGTAAGATATCAGGTAGAAGGTACAGATGATTATATCACCATAGCTACCACAAGGCCGGAGACAATCATGGGAGATAGTGCAATCGCTGTCCACCCAGATGATCCTCGATACGCCGCTATGAAAGGTAAGAAGGTCATTGTACCAATGGTCAATCGTGTAATCCCGATCATATTTGATGATTATGTAGACATGGAATTTGGAACTGGAGCTTTGAAAGTGACTCCAGCACATGATGTGAATGATTACGAAATCGGAAAACGACACGATCTAGAAGTAATAGATGTTATTAATGACAACGGAACTATAGCTGAAGCGGCTCAGGTATTTGTTGGAGAAGATAGATTCAAAGCTAGAAAGTCAGTCAAAAAAGAACTGGATAAGTTAGGGAACCTTGTATCTACAGAGAATTACAATCACTCTGTAGGAAGATCTGAAAGAACGAATGCTGTCGTAGAACCAAAGCTATCGCAGCAGTGGTATGTAAACATGGAGTCTATCGTAAAACCTGCATTGGATGCGGTAATGACAGATGAAGTAGAGTTCTTCCCTAAGAATCAGAAGAACACATACAAGCACTGGATGGAAAACATCCGTGATTGGTGTATCTCTCGACAGTTATGGTGGGGACACAGAATACCAGCTTGGTACTTAGGTGAAGATACTTTCGTAGCAATGAATGCCGAAGAAGCTCTTGCCCAAGCCAAAGAAAAGACTGGAAACGCTGATCTGAAAATAGAAGATCTAAGACAAGATGAGGATGCACTAGATACTTGGTTCTCTTCTTGGTTGTGGCCTATTACATTGTTTGATGGATTCAACTCTAGAGAAGAATTAGATTACTACTACCCTACTTCTGTACTCGTTACTGGATGGGATATTATATTCCTATGGGTTGCCCGTATGGTAATGGCTGGATACGAATGGGAAGGTAAGCGACCGTTCGATCACGTATACTTCACGGGAATGGTTCGGGACCAGAAAAGAAGAAAGATGAGTAAGTCATTGGGTAATAGTCCTGATGCTATTGGTCTTATCGATAAATATGGTGCCGATGGTGTAAGATTCGGAATGTTGAGCAGTTCGCCAGCTGGTGGAGATTTACTTTTTGATGAGAAACTATGTGATCAAGGAAGTAAATTCAGTATGAAGTTATGGAGTGCCATGGGTCTTCTTAAAAACATGCAGATCGATGACACTAAGAAATCTAATGATGTAGATTTACTTGCTACGAAATGGCTGAATCATAAAATGAATGCTGTAGTTGCGGAAGTAGAACAAAACTTCAAAGAATATCGTCTTTCGGAAGCATTGACTACATTATATTCTTTTGTATGGAATGACTTCTGTTCTTGGTATTTAGAGATGGTGAAGCCTCCATATGGAGAAGGAATGTCTGCAGAGACAAGAAACATGGCGCTTGATATATACGAGCAGATATGTATTATACTTCATCCGTTTATGCCGTTTATTACAGAAGAGATCTGGCACTTACTTAAAGAAAGAGCTGATGGAGATGACTGTATCGTAAGTTCATACCCAAAAGCAGCTGAATACGACGCAGCATATCTTAAAGTAATAGACCAAGCTAAAGATGTAATTAGTAATGTAAGAGACATCAGAAACAAGAATGGCCTTAAGATGAAAGAAGAACTTGATCTGTTTGCTATAAAATCGGATTCAATGACAGCACTTCTATCTACAGATGGTGTATCTGACATGATTGTTAAACTAGGCAATCTTAAAGGAATAACTATTACAGATGACGAGAATGTGAATGGAGCAAGTTTCATATCGGGAACTGAAAAATTCATCGTGGGGATGGAACAGAATCTTGACATTGACGCTGAAATAGAAGAGAAAGAAAAGGAACTTGAATATCAAATAGGATTCGTAGGAAGTATCAACAAGAAATTATCCAACGAAAGGTTTGTTAGTAATGCTCCTGAAGCTGTAGTTGCCAATGAACGCAAGAAAATGGCAGATGGCGAAGCTAGGATTAAGATCTTAACCGAAGAATTAGAGAGATTGAAAGGAATGAAGTAATCTTTTCTTCTTTTGATTAAAATATAGCCCTCAATGCAGAATTTGTATTGAGGGCTTTTTTATGGTTTTCTAATTTAAATTTTGAGCTCTACTAAGAATCCGTTCTCGATGCTTTAGCTTCGAGTTGCAGTTGAAATCGAAAAAAAAGGAAACTAAAGCATCGAGAACTTTGGGTTAAAATGGTCTATGAATTGAGTACATACAAACGTTTCTCTTCAGTTAGTACTTCAATCCTTTTATTACTTTTTTCATCATCAAAACTAAGGGTTGCTATGATTCTAAGCACCTGTTCTTGACCTGACTCTAGAGATGCTTGTGCCGATTTTAGCTTATTCTTCAAAACCCAGTCAGTAATAAGGTTTTGGTGAAACGAATCGATAAATGCATCATATTTATACATACTAGGTAATTCATATTTGTTGTATATGTCACTCATCTCTTTGTCTAGTTTTTTAATATAGACTTTTACTTGGACAGCATCTTTGATCGCTTTATTAAGTAATTGCTTTTTTGAGTATGTCATTCCATCGATTGCATATGCTCCAAAATTATCCATACTCTTCAGATAATGAATAGCCTTCTTAAGGTGAGTTCTCGTAATATTAGCAACTTCGACTGCCTCTTTTATTTCTCGTTTGAGGAGATTTAACCGTTCAATCTCGCCATTTAGTTTTTTGATCATACCGTTATGATCCCCATTATTATATAGAATCTTTTGCTCTTTTACTTTGAGGTAATAATCTCTCATTTTTTTGAGATCGTCTTTCTCATCAACTTTTTTCCTAAGTATTCCCTTTTCGTATTCAAGCAGTTGAATTTCATGTGCAATTGCATTGTATTCCAATACCGCTTGCAGGTATTCTTGACGCTCACGTTCTAACTCTAGTTCTCTATTGCCTAATATCTTTGCAAACAAAAAATGCTTAGACATCTTTTCAAGCTTCACAACATCTTGATGTTCTACATGCATAATGTTTCGATGAATATCTAGATCAGAATATAATGCATTAAGATCATGCTCAATTACTAAAAGTCTGACATCAGCCCTCTCTGCCAAAAAATAAAGCTCAGCAATTTGCTCAAGTTTTTCTGCAATATTATCAAGATTCATATAATAAGGTTTGGTTTCGCAATATCGAATATATCAAAGATAAACCAGCCATTTAGAAAATGATGAGTATAAGATATTAGAATGCTTATTTTGACCCTAATATCTTATGCCATAAATCATTAAAGTCTTTATCAATTACATCCTCTTTTACAATCTTCCCATCTTTGATTAGTTGCAATAATTCTAATTGCCTCGGGGACAGATATTCAACAGGTGAGATTTGTTTTGAAATTGCTGTGTTGACTTTAAGAGCTTGAAGATTTGTCATTGGCAGATGCCTGAATTCTGATTTATAAATATAATATTTAGGCTCTCTATCAGCTTTAAACGCCCCTTCATTCTTCGTTAGAATATTATATTTTTTTGCGATTTTTTCTTCTCTTTTATCATTGGTATATATCGCATCTGCACACCGTTGTTCTTGTGCGAATAATATCAGTTTCTCTTCCGAGACTTTACTTGCATCATATTTCACTTTAACGACCTCTGTCCCATCCATAAAGCCAGCATTGGTTGAGACAACTCCATCCAGACTTCCAAGATTCTTCTCCCCTGACCAAAAACAGTACATAGACAAATGTGTTTCTCGTAGATCTACTGCTGTGACTTCTTTATACAATAAATCCAAATATTCAGGAATTAGCTGTCCACTTTCTATGATGCCATTACTGATAAATGATACTAGATTTGCCATATCGTATTTACCATTGAGCCTTTTAGTTATATCCTTTTCGGAATTCGGGTCAATTATTCTAGAGACAGGATTATTCCATGAGGGCTCATCAAACTTCCTTAGGATAGCTCCATCGGCTCCTCTTTTATTATTGTAGATTGCTAATGGGACGAAATAGGTTTCTATTGCTTCTACAATAAATGGATGTGTCAATAAATCATTGCCATAGTTCCGGCAAGTAGCACATCCCGGCACTTCTTGAAACAAGATAAAAACAGCCTTATTTTCAGACGTTGCCGTTGCGATGGCTGTCTCATAAGATCGAGTCCAATTCACATCTCCTAGCTCCTCTGGGAAGCTTGGAGCTTTGAGCCATTGTTGTCCATGAACCACCAATCCAGAAAAAAGAAACACTATAACTATTATGACATATCTAAGCATATTACCTATTTGTATTTATAATAGAACGAATTACAAATATATTTTAAATATGTATTACTATCCACCTGAAATGTCCATTCAAAAACAATCTTTCAAAAAACACACAATAGTCATTGCAATAATTTCGCAGATAATCTCATCTACTAGTAATATATTCTGAAGCATTTACATTTTGAATCAAAAAGAAAAATCACTCCAATGTTAAAAAATAAATAATTACACTTTTTTCTATTTTTCGGCACTACATTTGCGTTTTTAAAACGTTAGTAATACTTACTCCGGTAAGCCTCGTACACAATTATTTAATTTAAAAACTATAATACAATGCAAAGCATGAAAGAATTAACAAAATCATTATTCATGGCCATCACATTATTCGCTGGTCTAGGACTTTTTATCACAAGTTGTTCAGATGATGAAGTGCTTCCAAAAGCAAGTTTCACTTCTGAGGCTACAGAATTAGTAGTAGCATTTACAAGTACATCTACTGATGCTACATCTTACAGCTGGGATTTCGGTGACGGTAATACTTCTACTGAAGCGAGCCCTTCTAACACTTATGAAGCTGCAGGAACTTACACTGTAAAATTAACAGCAACAAATGATGATGGAAGTGATACAGCTGAAGAGGAAGTAACAGTAGAAGGTGGAGCTGTTGTTTCTAATAACATTAATTTAACATGGGAAACAGACTCTGGTGATGCTGCAGTTGATGCTTTCTTCGATGGATTTGGCGAATATGCTACCGAAAGAATTGCAAACCCAGACATGAATGGTAACACCACTGGCTTCGTTATGAAATTAACAAGAGGTACAGGCTGTGAATCATGGGGAGGAGTTGGACAAGGATTAGCTAATAGAGTTGATTTTTCTTCACAACCTACAACGATCTCATTAGATGTATGGGGTGACGCTACAGATGTTACTTTAGTATTGGAGAACAACGCATTCCCGGATAATACGCCGTTGTTTGCTAAAAAAGTTGACATGACAAAGTCAAACGAGTGGGAGACATTGACATTTGACTTTTCTGGTGGTGTAGCTGGAGAAACTTACGGAAACCTTATCTTATACATAACAAGAGATCAAGCTGGATGTAATGACGAAGTTTACTATGTAGATAACTTAATCCAAGGATAAGATAGAATTTAATATCTAAGATTAATTTAAGGATGGGTATCTAATTGGATGCCCATCCTTTTTTGTTTCCAGGTATACTAGATGCTTGAGATATTATATAAAGTGATCGCCAACTAAACCCAAGTAGGAATACGCAGTCTTATTACCTTATCAACTTTAAGCTTGAAGGTTATAAATATCAATGGAATTGATTTGTTATTCAATACTCAAAATCAAAGTACTTTAAGGTATTTAACGACTTGCTCCATAAAATCTTCCTTTCGTCTTCTTGCTACGGGAGCATTAGACCCATCACTTAAGACAACGGTACCGTCTTTTAGATATCTGGTAATATGGGAATTATTAACCAAATGGGATTTATGAGTACTAAAAAAACCGTAACTCTCTAGCATATCTCTAAATACTCCTAGGTTATAGGAACTTACAATAACCTGTCCGTCATTGAGAAATATTTTAGTGTACTTCTGCCATCCTTCACATCTGATGATCTCTTCTATTTTCACAAATTCATATGCGTTCGCACCAGGAATAGCGACCTTAGTCTTCTGATCTCCAATATGATTAAGGTTATGCTTTAAGACTTCATACTTGGCTAACCTAGAGCGATTCTCAATCCTAGCTTTAGCTTTCTCTACCGCATTTAATAAGCTCTCGGTCTTGACTGGCTTAAGAATGTAATCCACGGCACTCACCTTCAGCGCATCAAGTGCATATTCATTAAAGCCGGTAACAAAAATAATCTCAAAGTCAATTTTATAGAATCTAGATAACATATCAAAACCTGTTTCTCCTGGCATTGCAATATCAAGAAAAACCAAATCTGGCTTTAGCTGAGTTATCTTTTCGAAACCTTCTTTAGCATTAACCGCTTGACCTAATATATTTACATCAGGACAATACTGTGCTAGTTTAATCTTAAGGACTTCTCTTAACTTCTGTTCGTCATCTATAATGAGCGCATTGATCATAATTAAAAAGTGATTTTGGCTTCAAAGGGATTATGCTCTCAATATATGGAAAATCTATACCTAATTTCTAGCAATTAAACCAATGGTCGATTTTGGAGAACAATCGGTCAGTTTGATTTTCCCGTAAACAAAAACAGTGATATTTCAATTGAAGAAATATCACTGCATCATTTGGAAGGTTATGTAAAAACTATAAAGGGTGTTTTTGGTCTGCTTCCTGTTACGAAACTACAATATCCTATCGGAAAGAAAAAATAATACCTCTGGATGACTACAAAAAGTAAAAACTAAAACTCTTTAGTGACAATTGGGCACATATTTAGGGCTGCTGTTATAACTTTTGATTCGAATACTAATATATGCGAGTGTATAAGTTATTGATTCGAATCGATAGAGATTATAACTTTTGTCCCCATGGGCTTTCCATCCTCAATGATATCTATGGTCTCAGTAACTACAATAATCTCATTTCCATTATTAATAGTCTCCAGTCGTTCCTGTACAATCTGCGTTCCACGAGACTTGTGCTTTTTCATTCTTAAGCTTGCAGCTTTTTCTCGACCAACTCCATTATCTCTGATTGTTATTATGAGGTGATCCTCTACCGGCATTGCAAAATGTATTAATAAATAACCGGCCCTCTCTTTAAGATTATACAGACCATGATTAATCGCATTTTCTACGAAAGGTTGAATAATCATTGGAGGAAGGTTTATTTCTGTATCCACATTCACATCCATTTTAATCTCATAATCGAACAATTCTTCGAATCTTACTTTCTCCAACCCAACATAAAGCTCGAGTAATCTGATTTCTTCATTTAGTCTTATGTATTTCGACTTTGATGATTCTAGAATACTTCTCATTAACATGGCAAAATTACTCAAGTACTCATCCGCTCTCTCAGTATCATGAGTTTGGATAAAGTACTGTACCGCTCCTAATGCATTGAAAATAAAATGTGGATTCATCTGAGACTGAAGTGAAGTCAATTGAAGATCAGAGATCTTCTTGTTTAGTTTGGTTTTTTCCTCTTCTCTTTTTTTAGTGGTACTGATTACTTTCTTCGATATAAAATATGCTAATATTCCAACCACCAGAAAAGACAACAGCATAATAAAATACCTTTTGTAATTTATTGTCCTGCTAATTATCAACGTTTTCGTTTTGCCCGAATCTACATCACCCATAGTTATAGTGTGCCGACCTGACTTCATATCCCTTAACGTAATTACATTATCCTTTAGACTGTAGTCTAAATCATCTGCAATCAAAGTAAACCTCTCATCTACATACGGATAAATATGATAATCAGGAAGATTATACTTTATCTGAAGACTATCATATGATTCAAACAAATTAATATTTTCTTCTAATTCAATTTTCTCTACATTATTATCTTCAAAAGCCAATACTTCTACAATGTCAATTCCAAAAGTCTTTTTCCAATTAAGCACCTTATTAGGATCAAGCATTGAAACACCATTCAAGGTTCCAGCATATATAGCTCCACGCCCATCTTTTGCTATTGCTTTTGAATTAAACTCCCTATTAGGAAGTCCTTCATGCTCATATATTTTACGAATAACTTTGAAATCCTTGTTGATTACGTTTACTCCATTGAAGGTAAATATCCAACAATTACCCAAATCGTCATTCATTAATCCAATGGCAGAATCGTCTGTTAATCCATTTTTTTCTGAAATTTGAGATTCCACTTTATGAGTTATGGGATCAATGATAAATATCCCCCCATCAAGACTTCCTGCAATTAATTTACCATTGAATCTATTGCACATTACGATATGATCGACATCAAAATTATTTGAGACACCACTTCCTTTTGATAGTGTTTCTTCCAATCGAAATGATTCATCAAAAATGAGTAACTCCTTATAAGAGCCAATCCAATACTTCTTAGTTATTTCATCAAAATAGATACTTCTGATTCGGGGTGACTCTTTTCTAATAATTTTAAATTCTCTAGACTTTAAATTATATGAAGCTATTACTCCAGTATCTGTCTTCATAATCCAACCTCCTACTATCAGGTCATCTTTGCTACGAACATATATATCATTGAGTTTTATAGGAAGAATATGTTTTTCAGATTCATTATTGAGGATATCTGATTTGTATACCACACTTGTACCATCATATCTATATGAATGAGAATAGTATGCCTTCGACTCTTTATGATAATACATCTTTGAATTACGCTCATATTCACCGTTTTTCGTATAATCAGCAAGGACTTCGTTATGCTTGTTAGATTCTCTATCATAATCAAAGACACTTATCGTTTCTCTGCAAAACACAACTTCGTCTTCACCGTCCGAAGCTACTCCTGAAATAACTATACCAAATTCTGATTTTTTTGTAGTTTCCCTTTTGAATATACTCTTTGATCCTTCCCGCAACAAGCTGATCACATGAATACCGTTATATCCTCCAAGCATCCATTTATAAAAAGCATTATCCGTATAAAAATCTTTAAATAAATTACTCTCATCAATTATATCATGCATTACATGAAGAGAGTCATTCTTATCTAATACATAAAGCCTATCATAGAATCGTTCTCTTCCTGTATATGCTGCAATAATATTTTCCTCACCATCAAGTTTCAGAATTCCACATTCAAATGAACGATCCATCAAGTCAGATACTTTTGATACCGTTTTCCCAGTTACCTTATAGATCGTGTCGAAATCGAACACGTAGATTCCGTTTGATCGTTGAATCAACCTTCCTTTCACCTCAAGCTTCGTAAGCGCATTGTCTATATGATAAACATCATTATCCTTAGTCTGTATATAATATGTATTTTCTAAGATTGCTATACTTTGAATATCTATAGGTAGGTCAACACTTGACAATTGCTCAGAAGAGATGTTATTATCTAATTGCCCTTTACAAAGTCTATATCCATCGACTTTCAATTTTTCACCAATTGGCTTCAATACAAACAATTCGCCTTTATTTACCAAAGGTATTCCTCTTAAAGGTGCAGACAAGACCTTATTCGATCGAGATTTCAAATAAAACAAGACGCTTTCATCTCCTTCCATGGACATTACAATTGTCCCATCATTTAACTTACTGATATTTTTTACATCTCTAACTTCGAGTTCTTCCTTTGTTATGGCTGATATATCAATATTTATAAATTCTCTTCCGTCGTATCTTTGGATTGCATTCTTTTGCAACAAAATGAAATATCCTTGATCATCCCGAATGATCCTATCTACAGTTCTATTTTCAAGTCCATCGTCTTTTTCTATTTGTACAACTTCTATGATTTCTTGCCCAAAACTATTCGTCCAGAGGAAAGAAAGAAGTAATATAAATATGATTGATCTCAAAGTACTGTCGTTAAATCATTAAATTCAAAACACAAATTAATACTTTAACTCCAAAGTTAACATCTGTTTGGATTATCGGTAAGTATTAACACTCCAACGGTAATTTTACGCCTTCTTTTATCTACTTCGTAGAGATAACGGAAAGGTCACATCTTTAAATAATAGACATCACTTTCGTTTCTTGCTATATCTCGCACCTCAAAAGCACCTCCTTGATTGGTGCAATGCTCTATAAAATCAAAGGTCCGGCATGACTTAGGAAGTCCTGAAAATATCAAAGTAAACTGCGAACTTTTACCACCAGAACAAATTTGCCAATTGGGATAATAAACTATATTTTCAATGTGCACAAGATCACTATTATGAGAAGATCCTTGATCATAAAGAAATGTTGTAGGCCATATTCTTATCCACGTGTCGTGTCCTGATGGGTTCTCCACAGTGAAATGGATTACCACTTGACCCATCTCTTCCGTACTATGTTGGATAAGTTTCTTGATTTCAGGAGAAATATCAACACCTGGTTTTGTTATTACAGTAGCCATTTGCAAGTTTAAAATTGAAGTCAAATATATCCTTTTCTTGGTATTTTTTAAATACGACTGTTCTGCATAGGACAAATAAGCGTTAGATGCAATCACATTACACTTTTATTATTTGCTCCTTCTATCTTAGATAATATATTCTATATCTTCGTACAGCCAAAACATTTAAAATGAACGACAAAATAAAGACGATAATATATTGGGTAAGCACTATTCTAATGTGCGGCATATATACATACTCAGCTCAGATGTATCTTAGGAACCCTGATATGGTAGCGGGCTTCTTCGAGATGCTACACTACCCTACTAATCTTGTATACCCACTTGCTATTGCCAAAATTCTCGGTATTGTCGCTGTACTGTCCAATGTATCTAGATTTCTAAAAGAATGGGCTTATGCAGGTTTTTTCTTTGATGCCGTATTGGCTACACTGGCCCATTTTGTTGCAGGACATGACATTTTATTATCAGCGGCTGCAGTGGTATTGGTTATTGTTTCGAGAGTATTCTGGGATAGAAGTAATGCAAAAACAGCTTAATCCAAAATTCTTACCAACTCAAAATTGGATACATTATGACCATCAAAGCAATACGAAATCATAAACCAAAGATCATTATAACATTCATGCTTATATCAGGCTTCTTCATGATAAAACGACAAATGGATGAGTCTAAAAGAGAAAGGAAACAATACTTCTACAATTATTCCGGAGCATTGGCTGGTGAATTGTCACTCGATGGAAAGCTTTACATCTTAGATACCGGATTTGTTAATTACGAATTCGAAAATGACAATTGCGCTGATGCATTGAATAACTTCGAAAGCACTGATAAAATAATAAAACAAAAACGTACCAATCGATTTACAATAATCAAAGCTGATGGTCGAGAAATTAGTTGTCAGTAAATCAATCCATCTTGTAGTAGCCACTCTTTAGATAGCTGCCTTCGGCAAACGTTACAGGGTGATCGATATCATGGAAAGTCTTTTCTACAAGCCTGTAAGACCTAGGAAAGCTATCAAATGCAGTTTCTATCATTTCGAAATATTCATCCTTTTGTATTCGACTAGAACAAGATGCCATAATACACATACCTCTTATTGCTGTCAATTGAATGGCAAGCTTAGCGAGTCTATCATATGATTTTTTTGCCGCTGGTATATCCGCAGCATTTTTTGCAAATGATGGTGGATCTACAACGACAATATCAAATTTCTTTCCTTGATCAATAAGCTGCTGCATCCCTTCGAATGCATCTATTGCCATTGTTTTATGCGGCGCATTTTCTTTATTGAGTTTGATATTCCGCTCTGCTAGCGCTATTGCCTGTTTACTTATATCTATACTTACTACTTCTTTAGCACCTCCTGCAATTGCATGTGCCGAGAATCCTCCTGCATAAGAGAATACATCTAAGACAGACTTATCTTTTGACATCTTCCCCACCTTATGCCGATTCGCTCTGTGATCTAAGAAATATCCTGTTTTATGTCCTTTGATCACATTCGCTATAAACCTAACTCCGTATTCATTGAATTCTATCTCGGGATCTGCTAGTTCACCAAATATGACATCGCCATCGTTTAGTCCATTGCGATTGATATTATCCTTTTGTAGTAATCTAGATAATCTGAGTACAATTGCCGAACAGTTTGTCGTCTCTACTATCCCTTCCAAAATCCAGTGGAGATAAGGAAACCATATTGCAGAATACAACTTTACTACCGCCACATCTGCATATACATCACAAATTAAACCTGGAACACCATCATTCTCTCCAAAAAGTAATCTATACCCATTGGTACCCGTCGCTAATAGTGATGCCCTCATCTCAAAAGAAGATGCAATTCTATTGATAAAAAAATCACGGTCTATATTGATTGATTGATTGTGCCCAAGCATCTTAATTCTGATTGGAGAATATGGATCATAGAGGCCTAACCCCAGGTATTTATTCTTCCTTTGATCAAAGATGATAGCTACATCACCAGCTTCTCCTTCCTTATTAATCTTAACTATGGATGTTTCAAAAACCCATGGATGACCTTGTCTTACATAGGATTCTGCCTTAGATTTTAGTTTTACAGCTAGTCGTTGTGGAGTGTGCTCAGGTAAGAAAGATTGGATCATGCTGCAAATATGGGTGTATTTGTTTTAAATATTGGTGTAGAGTTGGCCTTTTTGAATAAATGGCTGAGGATTGGTTTAAGAAGACGATGCTTTTCCGTAAAATCAAAATTCCAGTACCCTCAATTAAGAGAATACTGGTTATTTTTTGATTTAGTCTTGCCTTGGTTCTTATAGGGTATTTATGCTAAAAATCTATTTACTGCTTTTTCAGCTCTAGAGACAACATCATAGTCGATAGAATACGTTACAAATTTTCCGTCTTTTGCTGCGTGTACTACACCTGCCATCTTCATTATTTTAAGATGTTGAGATGTTATCGATTGCTCAATCTGTAGTGCTCTGTAGATTTTGTTCAC
>CALKXE010000154.1 GCA_938003955.1 uncultured Saprospiraceae bacterium
ATCTAAACCCCATTCTTCAGACATATTTTCAAACTGCTTACCCTCATTGTTTTTAAGCATATAGTTGCTTAACTTGAATTCGGGTATTTGAGCATACAGTTCTTTTCGCTTACTTTCTGGTACAGAGTTAGTCTTTGGATCTCGGGCACTGCGTATTCTTCTTCGGGAGTCATTATCTCTAGCGTACCTTCTGTAGCCATTGGTTATAAAAAAGTCCTTATATCCATCGTTGTCAAAATCAGTTAGTAGTGTAGCCCAACTCCACTCTGATTGTAGTACACCATAGAGAGATGCTAGGTTTGAAAATTTGTTATTCCCTTGATTTATTTGCAACGCATTGAACATGTGCTGCCTTTGGTAACCTCTCTCGTATATAAAGTAATTGAAGTTATTTCTATTCATTCCCTCCATTAGAGTCTTTCCTCTGACATGATCAGAAGTAGCCATGTCTACTGTAGCTATATCTAAAAGTAAGTCATTATTAATATCGGCTATATCGACTCCCATTGAAAACCATGAACCTTGTTTTGTATATTTTTTGATTTCATCCTTAAATGTTCCATCCTTCTGATTGATATACATGAAGTCAGGTGCAGAATAGTCGTTGGCCTGATACATATCTAACCAGCCATCTTTGTTAATGTCACTCACAAGACAGCCTAATGCAAATCCATAAGCCAGAACTCCTGCTTGTTCAGTGATGTCTTTAAATTTTCCATTGTTGTTCAGATAAAGAGTAGAACTTGCATTTTTAACATTTTTGGGGTTTTCTAAATCTTTATATACTGCTTTGAGGTCTATTCTGACATACTTAGATGTATTGAATACCATGCAATCTAAATCTTTGTCATTGTCTAAATCAAAAAATATAGCTTGGTGGCTTAGGCCTGGATCATCTAGTCCATAAAGTTCGGCAGCTTCTGTAAATGTCAGATTTTTATTATTGACATAAAGTTTATTTCTTCTATTATTAGGTAAAGTACTGGGGTGACCAGATTGACATATATATATATCTAGCCAACCGTCCCCATTTATATCCATTAATGAGACTCCCGTTGACCATGTCTCGTTGGTGTTAATGTTTGCCGTTTTAGTAATGGATTCAAATTTGAAGCCCCCTTTGTTAATATAAATCTCATTTGGTGCTTCATTACCAGTAAATATGATATCAATTAATCCATCATTGTTTAAATCACCGGTTGCCACACCGGCTCCATTAAAATAATGATCAAAACTAAGTACATTCTTCTGCTCAATCAAAGGGTCATCAATCAAGTTGTTTTGAAAACTTATGTTTGAATGCTTCTCTGATATAAGCTCAAATGCTGAGTATGAGGTAGTATCATCACTACAAGAGGATAGACAGAGGAATGCTGTTATTGTAATGATGATGCGGAAAATAACGATATTAGGATTAGTGCTCATGTTTATAAAGGTATTGCTTTGCGCAAATAAAGATATAATGATAGTTTCTTAATCCAATAAGTATGTGTAATTAATATCTAACAAACTACAAGCGCAATGCCAGCGTCTTACATATTAATTTTTTTATATATATTATAAATACCATCATGTGGGTATAAGACGGGCATACTTAAAATGTATCTTTGCATCTAGTAGAGAGAGAATATCAACTTCAGCCTATAGACGAATAGGTTTAATTGAATTAGCTTTTGAAAGACGAAAATTACATTTAGCAATAGGAATTCAGTTTAGTAACCTTACTCAGACGAAATCATACTTCACTGAATATTCCCGTTAAAATAATTTGTAAAAGTTAAGATGAGGTAGTTCTTATTTTATTTTGACTTTTCGTATGTGGAATAGTTTATAGCATTTAGAAAGACGAAATCGGATGTCTATATAACTACAACAAAACAGACTAGAAAATTAAAGTGTTGCAATAGAAGCACAAGTGGTAAGCTTATTAGACGAAATCATACCACTTTTTTATTGTTCTCATTTTATTATTACTTGGATAGCTTAGACTTGCCTGAAGTGGTGGTGTCTGGCGTTCATATTATTATTTTTTCAATTTTTAACCAAACTCAATCTCATGAAAAGTATTAAAAATGCATTTATGTGTTTTTCTCTTTTCTTGTCTTTTTCATTTGTAACAAACTTGCAAGCACAAAATTTTGTGTCAGGAGCAGTTGCAATCGACAGACTCGAAACAGAGATTTCTAATCTTCAATCAGAGTTTCAAATTACTGATGCGCAAATTAATAGTGATGCGTACGTAGGAATGAAACAAGCTACAGAGTTAATTGCCAAGAGAAAAGCTACAGCCAAAATTTACATTGGCGGGTTTATCCAAAGAGCAATCACTGCGAACCAAGGATCAACAAATCCTGTAGGGAATGCCATTTTAGGCTATCAAGGTAAAGTTTCTTCTAAATTTTCTGGTGAATCACTAGATGATGTGAACGAAGCAATATCTGAAATTACTCAATTATTATCGTACTAAATCCCATAAATAGTAAAAGATGAAAAAAGTTTTATATACTCTTTCTCTGTGTTTAGGGTTTCTTTTCTTAGCATTAAATACTAATGCTCAGACTTTCGAAATTATAGGTACAGACTCATTCGG
>CALKXE010000155.1 GCA_938003955.1 uncultured Saprospiraceae bacterium
GGTCAATCAATAAAAGCATCCTATGCTGTAATCTATGCTGATAATATAGATTACCCATGCCCAAGTCTAGACCGACTCAAAGAGACTGCTGATGCAGTCTGCGATGCCTTGATAAGCTCAAATGAAGCGCCTATTTCAAAAGTAAGCTTTACAGTAAGTCCGAATCCCGCGATGGACATCATCAAGATTGCAAGTGAAAACTTTATACAATCAATCAAAGTGATAGATTTAAGTGGACAAGTAGTAATGGTTGATAATGAAAATAGAAGTAAAATCAAAGCATTAGATATAAGTAATTTGCCTTCAAGTGTCTACATGGTTTCAATCACAGATGATCAAGGTAATGTGAGCGTTGAAAAAGTGATTAAAAACTAATTATTAAAACTATATTCAAAAATACAAAGCCCTCAGCTGCACGCAGCTGAGGGTTTGTTTCTTGGAAGAGAATTTAGAAAGACCTTACTTCTTTGGAGAATTATTTTCTTTCATCTTCTTCATCAATTCGAGGGATCGCTCCGCACCGAATATCTTCATTACTTCGTCAGCACCGCCTCCGTCACCGCCCATGATGACGATTTGAGGAGTGGTCGCTTTGGCAATATTCTCAGATACTACTTTCGCGATTTCGATGTCTAGCTTCATTTGCTGTTCAGGAGTAAGTCCTGCTGCTACCAATGCTTTATTGGCTGCGGCTTGTGCTCTCCCTTCTTGCTCGATCTTATCAGCGTTAAATTTGGCCTCTAGTGCCGACTGCTCTGCTACTAGCTTCTTCTTTTCCGCTCTGATTACATCTTGAAGCTTAGCGGACTCCTCGTTAGCTCTCGTTTGAGCTATGAGTTGTTCTCCTTTCGCTTTTTCAGTAAGTGCCTGTTGTTGAGCTGTGATCAACTCCTGTTTAGAGATTGCCTCCATTGTACTCTGATCGATCTTGGCCTGTAGTTTCTTATCTACGATTGGCTCATAATCTACATGCGGTACAGCGGCAAATACTGCTCTGATCCCATACGTCTGTACATCTGATGGAATGATGATGGCCTTGCCATTCTCATCTCTTCTAAGGTCTACATCAGTGATCTTTACTCTCTCTCTGGAGAATGTATCTACTGCGTATTCTATCTTAGTCTCTAGAACGTACTGTCCGTGAAGCAATTGATCTCTGAAGTCTTCTTTCAGCTTTGATTGCCCTCCACTATAGTGTGTTTCTGACTCCATCAGCTGAGCTGCGAATGCAAGACACTCTTTCCCGTAAGGGATAAGCGTTCTTACTTGCAAATTCTGAGGATCACGATATGCTTTGTGCAGAGCGATCATAGAAAACTCATCTTTGGGTAGTTCCCACCGGATGTTTGCTGTAGCATCTCCTTGAGTTGCATCATTGAACCTGATCGGAACTAGTCCGTGTTCTTCATCAAATACTGTGCTCATTACATCAGGCCATTTTTGCGTTCTACAGAAGAACCCTCCCCAATGATACCCTGGATCAAAGATGATTTTCTCAGAGCCGAAGTATGGATCCTGAACATATGTCCTTTCACCGGCAGTGTTGTATACAAATGGATTTACGATTAACAATAGTCCTAAGACCATAATTGCGTATACCATCCATTTTCTGCTGTTATTGATCAAATCAAAAGGCATTTTCCAATTGAGTGATATTCTTTCGAGTATTGGATCCGCTATCAAAATAGTAATGGATACAAATAGAATTAAAAATCCTAGAGTTGTCATAGTTGTAGTGTTTGCGTTATGAAATATTGTAAAAAAATAAAACTGGAGGTGTATGTCCTATATGATAGGAGTACAATGAAAAGACCTTATCAAATAATAATCGGATAAATTGGTTGAGCAAGCGATTAGCTGGGAAAGGCTTAATTGGCTTAGCGTATTGCGATTATATGATTGAGGTAAACCTCCTTAGTTATGTTTTATAGATTACATGTTTGTGCGTTTACCATATTCAATGGCTTAGGACGGTTCTCAGTTCCGAGAAGTTATCAGTAGTCGACTAAGGACTGGAATGTTATCGACGAGATGTGACTTGGGGAATAATATTGAATGAATTGAAATTAGATGACGATCGATTTTTTTGGTAACTTTAGTTCGTGAAACGAACAGTCATTATACAGATTAAAAACACTAAGCTATTCTTCAATGAAGCTATATTTTTAGAGTTGGCTATGACTAATCTTCCTGTAGCCCATTTTCAATTATCGGGAAGAATTATGTATTGGGAGTTGATTATGAAAGGATACAATACGGAGCTTGAAAGTTTGGATGTAGTCGTCGTGGATTATGATTCTAAAAAATCAGAGATTTGGAAATCGCAGTCTGCGAAAAAGAAAGTTAATCTACTTCATTTTCTACATATTGATTGGTCGAAATTTGAAAATTGCTTGTCGTACTATGATGGACAGGTGAAGGACCTATTACCTCTTGATAATCAGTATTTAGAGATAAAACTGCCACCGAAACCCGTAACACTAATCCATAAAGTAGCGGTTAGGAATTTAAATATAGGTACTGGACATATCAAGTATTCCAAAAAAGTAAAATGGAGTCGGACACTGATAGAATTCACGATCAAGCATACGGACATGATCCCACAGTTGGAATATGTTAAGCCCTACTTTGCCAAGATATTAGGAAAGAAGACGATAGACGTACAAGTAACCGTATGGAAAGAAGAAGGAAAAATGATAATCGGTGCAGTGCATTCACCTGATATGATGAAGATCAATAGAGAGAGTCTGTATGTTATCAAAGGTTTTCAGATTGATAATTTTAAGAAGCTCCAGAAGTCGAAATTTAAGGACTCGATTCTATTGACAGAGGAAGCAATGGAAGCGGTAGGATCAAATTTTGGGAATATAGACTCTATAGAAAAAGACATCTTGTTTCATTTATTGGAGAAAGACGATGTCAGAAATAGACTTCAGTTGCAGTACCTATCAGAAGTGATGGATGATACTCGGAGGCTTATGCTGACCATCGAGCCACAATTTGGATTTGTATTTACGATAATAGGAGAAGAGATGATACATATGATCTGGGAGTTGATTGATACCCATGCAACATATGTATGGTCATTTGTGAGCGATAGCTGGCATTCATCATTAATAAAAAAACTAGAAGTT
>CALKXE010000156.1 GCA_938003955.1 uncultured Saprospiraceae bacterium
GCGACAAGTTGAGTTAAAATACAAAACGCAGAATTAAACGAAAAAAATGAATTGAAAGTAATCCTTAGATGTAAATGGATGTCTCAGAAAAAACAACTTATCTTAATACCGCCCATACAACTCATCAATTTTCTCTGCCAACTTTCTATCCTTATCCGTTACCGTATTTCCTGCATCATGCGTCGTTAATTCAATAGTGACATTATTATACACATTTGACCAGTTCGGGTGATGATTTTGTTTCTCGGCATGGATCGCTATCTCACTCATAAAAGCCCAAGCTTGGGTGAAATCTTTTAATTTGAAATCTGCAATAAGTTTGTTATCGGATTCTTTGAAGTTGCTCATATAAGTATTTTAATTACTAAAGGTAGTGGCTTTTTAGCAATACTACGGATATTCCCAAATTGTTTGCTGGGGTAAACTCAGCGCAAATAGCAAACCGAACGTTAAATAATTGAAGCTAACTAAAAGTAAAAATATATTCACGATACTTTACTTGAGACAATTATGAAAACAATAGGGCTTTTACTGACATTTTATAGGTCATTTGCTGTATTCAGCCTATCTATAACATTATGTTGTTTTTGTATAGCATTTAACTGGGGTGTTAGTACTTTAACTGCATTAATTTGGCTAAAAATTTTCACCCTAGGGATAATATTCTATTCAATAAATACCTCAAAGAGTGACAGTTTCAGTTATTATAAAAATTTGGGTTTATCTAAAACGCAATTGTGGTTATCTACCTTTCTATTCGACTTCCTTTTTTTTCTGACAGTTCTAATAATAACAGTAAAATCATGAAGAATAACCTGCTTGAAATTGATAGTGTTATTTTAGAATTTGGATCTAGAAGGATTTTACAGGATGTATATTTGAAAAGTGAAACAGGAAAAATTACGGGTTTATTGGGCAGAAACGGCACAGGTAAATCCTGTATTTTCAAAATATTATTTGGAGAACTTATGTCGACCTCTCAATCTGTTAGAATAAATGGAAATTCATTGATTACTACAAAGCGCCAACCTAAGAAAATTAGATGTCTACCGCAAAGTAACTTTATTCCAAATTACTTGACAATAAAAAGAGCTTTAAGCGATTTCGATGTTGATTTTTCAGATTTAGTTATGCATTTTCCGGAATTCAAAAAGGACTATAAAACAAAGTTGATAAATCTATCATCAGGCCAAAGGCGGATAATTGAAATATTTGTAATAGTAACCTCACAAACAGACTTCTGCATGTTAGATGAGCCTTTTTCCCAGATAATGCCTTTGCACGTGGAGACAATCAAAAGTATTATAGAACGTGAAAAAATAAATAAGGGGATTATTATAACGGATCACATGTACAAACATATTACAGAACTAAGTGATGACTTATATGTCATAAATAACGGTAAAACGTATTTAACAAAAAGTGATAGAGATTTAGAAACTTTAGGATATGTACCAAAAAGGAATTAAAACCTATAAAATGGGAAAATAATAAACCTTCGTTCTATGCAGAAATGAATTATTATATCAGATCTATTACAAAGCCCAAGCTCTTCAAATCTTCCCAATATCCAGGATAACTCTTCGATACCACCATATGCTCCTCTATCTCGATTGGAAACAACTGTGCTAATGGTCCAAAAGCCATTGCCATACGGTGATCTTTATATGTTGCAAAAGTAGGTTCCATCTCATCACCATCGATATTTCCTTCCTGCATGTAGTATTCCGCATCTGATTTTTTAGAGAATTTGGCCGGAAGTTTTGACAACCACACGTGTACTTTAGCGAGTTCTGCTTGCAGTGCAGCAATACGATCTGTTTCTTTTATTCTTAATGTTTGTAGTCCCGTGAAGAGCGATGATACACCTGCTCCGGCAGCCATTGTGCTTACACTTTGAGCTATATCTGGGCAATTAATGAAGTCATATTCGAAGAATTCTTCCATTGGATTTCCAGATTTAGTAATCCGAATCGAGTTATCTATATACTCTGTCTGAAGTCCGAAGCTATTCCCAATTTTAGCAATGGCGCTGTCTCCCTGAAGGCTATCTTGCTGTAAGCCTGTCAATGAGATGTCCACTTCATTGGCGAAAGCTGCGATAATATAATAGTAAGATGCCGCAGACCAATCCGCTTCCACAAAGAAGTCTTTTGCTTTATACTCTTGTGGCGCAACAGTAATTGTCTGACCAGTCCAGGAATGTGATACTCCAAAGTGCTCCATAATCTTGAGCGTCATCTCTAAGTATGGCCTAGAAACCAAGTCACCGATCATAGTAAGTTCCAACCCTTGAGGAAGCGTAGGAGCCACTAGAAGCAGAGAAGAAAGATACTGAGAACTAATATCTGCAGAAACGGAAATCTTACTATCCAGTGTTCTAATTGGAGATCCAATCTTTAGCGGTGGATATCCTTCTTTACCCAAGTAAGAGATATCTGCGCCCATCTTTATCAATGCATCCGAAAGTGCCTTGATTGGACGTTCTTGCATTCTCTCTGAACCCGTAAGTATGTTTTCTCCTT
>CALKXE010000157.1 GCA_938003955.1 uncultured Saprospiraceae bacterium
TTTTGAGCTCGTTCTATGATCCCGAGGTAGATTGCGATTTTGTATTTTTTGGCTAGTTTGCACACCTGATCAAGATCTCCCTTCTCTATTTGAATCGAGTTCCTGACATAATGTGCATGCAATTCTTTTTGTACTTTAGAGTCCCACTCCGCTCCATTGGTCAGTGATACCCAGAATGGATACCCAGGTAGCAGTCCCTCGCCAAATACAAGCAATTCGCAATCTTGCTTACCAGCGTCCTCAATCGAAGCAAATACCTTTTCTAGTGTTTTTTCTTTATTCAACCATACAGGTGATATTTGGGCTAAAGCGACTTTTAGAGTATTCATCTGTTCTTGAGTTTAATGTGTATGCCCTTTACGGGAATGTCTATATGGACCAAAAAATATATGATCCTATCTAAGATCCTGCTTGTACTCAACAATAGATCCATAGCCTTAGAACGAATCATTTACAGAGTATGTCTTAAAAATAGTGATTGCTCACTTAAGTAATATTAGGCCTTGCTTTATTTTAAAATTTTAACCTTTAAACATCTGCAATGTCCCAGTTTTCATAAGAGTCTAGATAGTATTTGTTTGTCGACATTTTTTCTAACTCTTTAAGCTTATTAAATGCTCTTTTGGCATTTGCTTTTTGTTGTCTAAAATTGTTTTCATTAAGAGTACTTTGCTCAAAATATCTTACTGAAGCTTTAAAGTCCAGGTCTTGTTGTTCCATAATATTCACCAACTCTTCTAAGTAGTACTCATTAAAGTAATTAATCTTCAAATCGGTTATTGCATAGAACTCAGTAAGGCTTTGTTGCGATTTCAAGAATATACCCTCAATCTCTCCTTTCAAGTTATTAAACACTCTTTGTCGTCTTTTCTTGATAAACCGGTTACTCAGTAAAAACAAGAGTCCAGTTATAAAAAATGAAATTACAGCCGCATAAAATGCTAAACCCATTAAAAACTTCATCGGATTATATAATTGTGTTCTTGGTGCTGCAACGTATCGAACAAACATCAAAACAAATAAAATCATACATATCAGTGCATAGCAAACAGTAAAAATCTGCTTACTACTCGGCTTATTGACTTTTTCATTAATCAATTTTAATCTACCAAACATCAAAACTGACTCTTTCGATTTCTCTATTAACTCATTTATTTTGGCTTTCATTTAATCTATTTTTGTCGTTTAATTTTAGTAATACATACTCTAAGCTGATAAGACTTAATTGTGACCATAAATGAAAAGCTCTATATAAAACGATAAGTCCCAATTACTACTCTACTATCATCTTGTAACGCATATTTCCTTTTTTGTTTTGTAGGTCGATTATATACATCCCAGCATTAAAAGCACTTGAATTTATAAGTATGGTATTTTCGCCTCTCACCGAGGAGACCCGTTCATCATAAACGATGGCACCATTTAATGAGAATATTTTAAGGAGTACTCTCTCACTACTTAAGGAATAAAATCGAATTTCAGTTTGACCATTAGATGGATTTGGGACTAAACTAAACCTACTAAATTCATTGTCAAGCATTTCTAGATTGGTTACATTTTGGGAATCGAAATCGCTCACTTTGAAATCATCAATATATATTCCATCACTTTGTACACTTCCATCTGATTCCAATAAAAAGGCAAAACTTACTTCTGCTTCGCCCAAGAAATCATGTAGGTCGACTCGCTCCTGTACCCAATGACTATTTGTGGTATACTCATTATTAAGATTGGTATGAGCCCCACTTAGTTTTATCCAATTGATACCACCATCAGTAGAAGCGAGAAAAGAAACAAAATCTCTATTTGGCTCTAAAGACCATTTTGCATTAAAGCTAGCATAGGGTAAGGTTGCTAAACTCAAATCCACTTTTTCTCCCAAAATAACCCATGATTCAGCAAAACCATTATAGTTATCCTCTGGAGAATCTGCAAAGCTCTGAAAACCACTTACGGCATCCATTACGCAAGTATCCCAATCATTATCGGAATAGGTCCAAGCATTGTCTGTTTCAAAATCCGTTTGAAAAAGTATCTCTTCATTTCCAGCAGTCAAATAAACGGTCTTTCTATATGAAATGGTAGATTCCTCATAAATCTCAACTAAAAATGGAATTTGTTCTCCTGGGAGCACATCACTATTAACTTCAAACTTAAAAGCACCATCTGTACTTTCGGCATAGCTTCTTTTATTAATACTCCCCAAATTGACCTGTCCAGTGATTGTACTTATTGATGGATGATCTGGTATTACATTTATTTTTATATTTGATGATGATCGGGTTAACCCTCTGTTTTTAACACGAATGTCAAACGAAATTTCACCTCCAAGTACAATATTTTGACTCTTTAATTTTAGATTATTAAAGCAAGTGTAGTTGCCTGCTACCCAAGTCAGGTATTTCATAGCGCCTCTAAATTCTTCTACACGATCACAAATGACAAATGGTGACTCCCAAAAATCATGTCCGATTTCAGGCGTCCATGCCAAAACCCCACTTTCATGCAAGTAATCGCGAGTTGTTCCACTGGACGTATAATCTAGCATCTGGGCTGTGGTGCCATAGCCACTATATGTCGGTGGAATAAACTCAGAAACGAATTCTGCATAGAGCTCATAACTCGCTAAAGAGTCTACATAACCCCAAGGAGATAAAAACTTATCACCAAAGGCATGCGAACTAAAAGCAATTGCTGGGTTGATTTGTTGTATAAAATTTGCAACAGCATTAGATTCTGGTTCTGACAAAGGGCCTACTCCTCGATAAGTCTGACCGCATGGATTATTACTCGAACCACTTTGTAGTCCCCATCCTTTAGGGTAGTTACGGTTAATGTCTACTCCCCAACATCCATTGCCCGCATTTCGGCGATTCTTACGCCATAACCCACCGCCATTTGGATTTGTCTGCTCGTTGTAAACATAACCATCAGGGTTTACTATTGGAACAAAGTAGATTTCTCTATTGTTGACCAAGTATCGAACTTCATCATCACTTTCAATATTTTCGAGAAGCCACCACATATAGTACAATGTAGCCTCTAGAGACATTGGTTCTCGTGCATGAGTTAATGCTTCAAAATAAACGACCCCTTCACTTTCTGATTCATTTACCTCAGGGTTATCTGATATCTTTACAGCAAATATTGGTCTATCTTCAATTGATTTACCAATTTCAGAAACGGTAACATAATCACTATACAACTCAGACATAGCCGTAATATGGCTTACCATTTCACCATATGTATGATACCCGCCCATGTTACCACTATCAAAGTTAATGAGACCACACGAAACTGACCTTCTATTTGCACTCTCATCTACCAACTTTTTAAAATGCTGTTGATAGTCTTTGATAATTACTTCATAAGAGATCCCAAGGTCATTCAATACAGTCAATTCATCTTCGGATAAGACAAACTCCAAAAGTAAATTCTCGGTTTTATGAAAATGATCAATGGCTAATCCATGGCTGTTGTCTTCTATGAGTGTTTTATAATCTTCATCAGTAATTCCTACCGTCGAGTACCGCTCCTTTTGCTCTTGGGCAAATAGTCCAAATGTCAATAGACAAAGAAAAACAACCGCTATTTTTTTCATGCTAAATAATTTAAACCTTGAATTTTAATGATAAAAAAAAACTTTAAAATTGAACAATTGCTACACATTTAATCAATAGGAAGTCAGAAAAAATATCTTATTCATCTGTTCTTGAGTTTATTGTGTATGCCCTTTACGGGAATGTCTATATGGACCAAAAAAATGTATAATCCTATTAAGATTCTGCTTTTACTCAGCAATAGATCTATAGCCTTAGAACGAATCATCTACCGAGTTTTTGCTTAAATATAATAAGTGCTCACTTAAATAATGTTAGACGGTTGCTTTATTTTTAAAATCTAATTGTTAGACATTCGCAATATGCCAATTTCCATAAGAGTCTAGATAATAATTACTTATCTATATACTTTCTAACTCTTTAGGTTTTCAAATACTCCTTTGGCATTTCCAAACGCTACCCCTTTCTATGTCATGATTGACATATTGTAAATTTTATCATGAACCGAGTATAATAAGGGCATATATGACTTTAATCTATATGAAGAAATTATTAATGCCTAAACTTACATATAATTCACCCTGACTTATGGTTTATAATTATAATAATCCATGCTAAAATATCTTATCGCACTAGCAGCAAGCTTTTTAGTGTCTTCCCTAGATGCCCAGTCTTCTATGGACTATTGTGATTGTGAACTCCAATACGAATGCGACAATGTCATTAATAAGTTGGAGTGTTTAAAAACGACGGTGTTTACAAATTTCCCAACGGTAACAAATAACAGAAACTATACTCAAGTAATTGAAGTTTCTCCATTGGGAGGAGGACAAGATGATGCTCCTAATATTCGTACAAAAATAGCTCAACTGCAATTTGGTGAGATGTTATTGTTTAAGAATGGATCTTACAATATCGAAACGGTCGAAACCTCCAAGGAGTACTTTTTCCTTCTAGATAACTCTCATAGTGGTACTGCTTTAAAATTTGAAGACAACGCCTATTTCAATTTAAATAATATTGATGCCAGTACATTACTTACTCCCACTACTTTTATAAAAATCGATAATGACAGTGGCGCGGCTACAAACTGTGTAGAGAATATAGTTATTGATGGTTTAAACCTCAATGGTAATATGGCACCAGTAGGTGTTTCTAATAGAATACATGGGATCACAATCCAAGAACGTGAAACCGTAGACATGCTCAATATTAATATTTTAAACTCCGTCATCATTAATATGACAGGAGCGGGTATTATCAATTGGGGAGGAAAGGAAGTTACCATCAAAAACATAATCACTAAAGACAATGGAACAGCCAATAGTGCTTTAGGGCAAGTAGGACAAGGTATTGGGACTCGATTTACTTATACCAGTGCCAACTTTACGGGGGCCAGTCTATCAAGTACCAATAATATACAAAGCGTCATCATTGATAATCACATCTCTATTAGAGATTTCCAATCAGTCGATTGGTCAGGATCCGAAGTATATGTTGATTTAGGTCTATGCTCTGGTAGCACTCAGACCTCTTTTATAGATAACTATATGAGTCTAAAAGGAAAAAGCCGAGCATCGAATTTATGCTCTGTAGGCTCTCGAGCTGGAAGTAAAATTGCAGGCTTTTGGGATGTTGAAATAGATGATTTCAAATTGATATGCCCTACAGGCAATGGTTTCTGGATGAATGGGGACTACCCTTCTTCTTATCTTAAACTGAGTAATGCGTCTATTGAGAACACAGTTTTCAATTCTATTTCTTTGGGTGTTGGTAACTTCGAACTTAACAATATTAAAATCGATAATGATAGCAATTATACCGGAAGTAGTGATTTTCTCTGCCACTCAAGTAACTTACTAATTAATGGTCTTGATATTGATTCAGAAAAAGGTACTTGCTTAGCAGTTGTTAATTGTCACACAGATATACAAAACCTCGATATTGTTACCACTACTACAAGTATTGCTGGCAAGTATTATGGTGGACAGCATAAATTGACCAATGCCTCTATTGTAGCTAATTCTGCTTTTACAGAAATATATACTCACTTTGGTAGTCAACTATACATAACAGACGATCTCGCCAATGTTAATAATATTGTTGTAGATCAAGGTAGTAATCATGTATTCTATTTAGATGACATTACAAGTCCATATCCATCTACTCCTTTTGGAAAGCACTTTGTAGGAGAAAGAGAGATGAATATCGTGCCTGTAGACTTTTGCAATATGAATAACACAACATATTCAACCAGCAACATCTACTTACTTTACAACTTCCCAAGCAATACAGACATTTATAATTTTTTGAATAATTTCAGTTCTCAAGCTGGAGGTTTTATCCTTAGTCTTGAAAACGGTGAAACGGGTGATTATTTCAATTCATTTGATGCTCTTCCGTTTCCGATAATAAGTGTTGATTCTAGAAATAGTGGCTTATTTCGTTACTATCTAGCAAACAATAGACCACTAAAAGCAAAAATAACATTAGAACCTACCCGTTTATATTTCTCTAATATTACTGGACCTAGTCTTGACTTATCTTCTAATAATCTAAGAGATTCAAACAATTGCCTAGATACAGACTCGAGTATCAACTATGCTGCCGCTGACGTATCTACGTGCAGCACTACATTCACTCCCTTGACTACTGCCCCTGCTAATATTTATGATCTAGCTGAATATACTTATTGCCAGAAGGAAGACGAAGACGATGATGATGATGACGACAATAACGTCGACGATTGTACTGATAGCGATTCTCCTTGTTTCAATATAAACGTCACTCGGAATCGAAATTAA
>CALKXE010000158.1 GCA_938003955.1 uncultured Saprospiraceae bacterium
CCCTTTACATCCAGTAATGAATTTATACAAAGCTCAATTCTTACAAAAACTCGATAAGACAAATGATGCCAAAGAAACCTTAGGCCTTGTAATAGATGTGTTCAGAGAATCTGATCAAAGGTACAAGTATACCAAAATAGCGAAAGAATTTGCAACAGAACTAGGTATGTAATATAGATAACGTTTCAAACAGTTAACCCTAAGTCAAAGCGTAATGAAATCTATGAAAACTCTTGTTTTTTTAATTTGTCTATTGCCAATTGCGATATTGGGGCAAGGTATATTTACACCAGTAACATACGATCAAGCCTCTGTTGGTGATATAGATCAAGCAGAGTACATTGGCAAAGGAAAAGCTGCAATTCTTAGTAATGAAGAAACGTATGAAATTAACTTTGACTCTGATTATAATTTCTCAATCAGATTTATAGAAAACACTGGACTAAATCAAGATCAACTCACAAGTTATGATGTAAACAAAGATGGAGTTGATGACCTTTTGACCTTGAGTAATTCCGGGGGGGCTATTTATAATTTTCTATCAACTCCAGATCGATTTGATTATATACCATCTATTGGTTCAGGCCGAGCATTCAAAGCGCAAGACTTTGATGATGACGGGATTGATGATCTTATTATAGACGGATATGTTTACCATCATAATCCTGATGGATCACTAGAGCGAATATTCAGAAGAACACCTATCAACGATTATCTATTTAAGAATCAACATGTGATGGATGTAGATCAAGACGGTGATCTTGACATCTTGGTTAATCTTGGTCAAAATATTGGTTATTTAGAGCGCGATAGTACAGATAGGTTAGATCTGGAACTTATATCACAGTTCAATGAAAGCGTTACTTGGATGCGTGTGTTAGAGACTAATGATGGTCCTGTGATCGTCTACTACAGTGCGACCGCTGAAAAGATAAGAAGGATCATACCTGATAATGGGGTTTTTACAACGGCAGACTTAGTTTCTGGTCAGCCGAATTTTGGCTTTGACCCTCAAGCATTAGATCTAGATGGAGATGGTAATCAGGAGTTGATCCTAACGAATAGTCAATTAGGTAGGGTTTACATAATGTCATATGATCCAGTTTCTGGAGAAGTGATATATAAACAGAACAATCTAGAAGATGATCAACAATTCATTCTTGTGGATGATTTGGGAGATAGGAGATTAGTAGGAGTGTCGGCTACTTCTTTACGAGTTTATTCTGTAGATGGAGAACTGAACCTTACTTTGGAGAAGACCACAGTAGGTAATATGAATCTTGGGACTAGAGGATTTGTAGATATCAATGGAGATGGATTTACGGATATGGTCAACAGTCCTTATCAAAGAAGATACTTTGGGAATGGAAACTTTGGCAGTATAAGCCCATTTAGTGTTCCTGAGCCTGGAGGATCTTATATTGATTATGATGATGATGGAGATACTGATTATGTTCTTAAGGAAGTCAGATATGAAAATTTAGGAGATGGTACGTTTGGACCCGCTATGGCGAATCCTGATTTTATGACGTATCCCGATCCAGATATCTTCTTCACAAATGTTATCTATGAAGGTGACATGGATGAGGATGGAGATATTGACCTTCTTTCTTACAATATTTTTGGAGAACCACTATTGATCCATGAGAATGTGAACAATGAATATTTCCTTGATGGGGTAGAGTTAGCAGATAATGATGTAATAAGTGGAGCATTAAAAGGTATTAGGTTATTAGATATAGACGGTGATTCTGATGAGGATATACTGATGATAGCAGCTTCTGGGATGGTGTGGTTCCGCAATAGTGGAGCTCTACAATTTGGAGCTGGTGTAATACTTTATGAAGGAAGTTATAGGCCAAATTCTTTTATTATTGATGATGCAAATTCAGATGGATATCCAGATGTACTGCTAGATCTTGGCCAGATAGTAGCTGGCTCACTTCAAGGGCAGACACTTTTATTTAGCGGCTCATCTAGTGGGCTTAGTCTTGCTAGTACAGTGTCAAATTCCGATAATTATAGAGTTTCTTCATTTATCAATTATGATGATACAGGGATAAAGGACATCCTACAAACCAATGGTAATTTTTTGCAAATAATTAGGATGACTAATTTTGATGATGCATTTCCATTGACGAAATTGATTTCAAGCGACTATGATGATTTTGGGAATTATCTTGTGAACGATGTAGATAATGATGGAGACGATGACATAATTGTTTATGGAGGTACGGCGCTCAGATATTACTTAAAAGACGAAGATGATATTGATGGATTGTGCCCTTTTGAAGATGTCATTATTTACAACATTGATCAACTCAATAAATATAAAACTAGATTCGGTTTTTGTTCAGAATTATCAGGCAGCCTTTTCGTTGGAGGAGCAACAGATTGGTCGGATATTTCAGATCTATCTCCTTTGAATAAAATACAAAAAATTGAGGGGAGTCTCACGCTAAAGTTTCTGCTAAGTCCTATTGGTACATTTTCTGGTTTGAGCACTTTAGATTCTATTGGCGGGAATCTCACATTAAACGTTGTGCGGCCTAGTGGATTGCAAGGTTTGAGAAATATCAAGACCATCGGCGGTAGTTTTATCATTAACAATATGACAAATGGAGTCCACCATCTTGATGATCTCACAAACCTTGAGCATATTGGTGGTGGAATAGGAATTAGTTTTTCTGATATACAAAATATAGACAGAATTTTCATGTCTAACAGAGTAGGCGGAAGTGTATCACTATCAAATCTTGATGAATTAGTAAATGTCGATTTCTTCGAAGATATAGATACAATAGCCGGTAATTTAGAAATCAAGGAGTCTACAATCTACAACTTGGAGAGTTTAAGAAATATTGACTTTTTTACGGGATTGAATATTAGGGTTCCTAGCTGTAGTCAGATTGAACTTAATCCGAAAGTTGATTCATTGTCTGGTGATTATTCAGTAAGTATAAGTAATGTAGGCGATTTTAATCAGACGAATGAGTTAAAGCATATTGAAGGTAATTTTTCACTTTATGTTCAGGATGGAGGAGACTGGCACAACTTAGAATCAATAGGCGGTGATCTTTTTTGTGGTTTTGAAACTTCATCTCAAACTGCTTTCAACAGCCTGAAGTCTATTGGTGAATCAATGAGTATTCGGCTCAGTGATAAAGATGATTATTCTAACTTCGAAAGTTTAGAAAAAGTAGGTAAATCTTTCTTCGTCAATCCATTTGTAAAATCTCTTGATGGTCTTCAATTTCTTGATAGTGTCGGTAATGGTTTTCAATGTGCTGGTTCCGATAATTTAGTAGATATTTCTCACTTACCGGATGATCTGTTTGTGGGAGGAACATGGGCATTGATCAGCAATCAAAACCTGAATGTTTGTGATATACCCGCGTTATGCAATCACATAGAAGCGGGAAGAGAAGTAGATATCAGGCAAAATGCAAGCCTATGCGATGATATATCTGATATCAAATGTATAGGAACGAGTGTCACTGGATTTGCTTTTTATGATTTTAATCAAGATGGCATTAGAGATGAGATTACAGATGCTCCACTGTCAAATATTTCTTTTCATTTTGATAGTGATACAGATTCATTATTAACATCTGATAATGGATTCTACCAGAGGTTTTTATTGGCCGGGAAAGCATTTGATATTAGTGCTATGCCTGCAGATAAATGGGCGTTTACTACAGATAATTCTTTCAGTATAGATTCGTTTATTCCAAATCAATCTCCTAATACATTTGATGTAGGTTTCTACCCACTTGAAGAGACAATGGGATTTACATCTTCATTAAACACAAGCTTATTTCTTTGTGATAGACCATTCGACTTCAATGCCAATCTTAAAAATATAGGAACAGATATTTCCAAAGGATATTTGAAAATCATCTATTCAGAAGAATTGGAGTTAGTTCCCGGTTTTACAGCATTTACGTCACACGATATTGACACAAGAACAATAATTATTGATTTCGATAATTGGTATCCATTCTTTTCGAAGAACTATAAGATGCCATTCATAGCTCCTAATGCTGACGAATTAGCAAATGAAGATATGTTAATAACAATTCAGGCGGTAGAGGTGACTGATAATAACGCAGAAACGCTTGTCCTTGATGATTATATATACCTCGAATTACTGTGTGCTTATGATCCTAATGATAAGTTAGTTACTTCCACTGATAAGTCTGGAAACATTAGAATCATGGAACAAGATGATGAGTTGATTTATACGATAAGATTCCAAAATACGGGCAATTTTTACGCGGAGGATGTGCGGATTACTGATGTGATTTCGGAAGCATTTGACTTATCTACATTTACATATTTGTCCTCTTCTCATTATGTGGATATTACCATGAGGGAGCGAGAAGTTACCTTCATGTTCGAGGATATATTTTTAATAGACAGTACCGCAAGCTTTTTGGAAAGTCAAGGTTTTGTATCGTTTAGCATCAAGCCATATGTAGTTGTTCTAGATGACGAATTTGACAATCAAGCGAGCATATACTTTGATTTTAATGATCCGATTATTACTAATGTAGCGGAAAGCATTGTCTATGATCCGTCCGTTGCCGTATCTGAAGTACAAGGTGAGAGTGAAGTCTTAATCTATCCACAACCAGCTAAAGACCTATTGACTATTGATGTGTCTGAATTGGTGAGAGGTCCATGGAATTATTCGATTGTTGATATATCTGGAAAGTTATTGATTGATCAACAGCTTTCGACTCAAAATAGAGTAGTATTGGATGTGTCGGAATATCAGGGAGGGATATACACATTTGTGGCACGCAATGAAGGTGTTGTTATAACTCAGATGATAACGATTGTGAAGTAGTATGTAATTCATCCATAGAACACGGATGATGAAAGAGGGATTTACATTGGCACTGCTCGTAGGATTGGGCGAATTCTAATGCTTTTTCATTTAAATAGTTAATCTAAAAATGAGAGAATTGCTGATATTGATTTGGATATTATCTATTTCGTGTGCAACTAAGCAAGTTGTACGCAATGAGATCGTTGACCAATCTGCAGTTACTCAGGAGCCTGGTAAGTGCTACTATTCAATAAGAAATAATGAA